>JAZDOJ010000068.1:0-3798 GCA_043798795.1 Candidatus Omnitrophota bacterium | reverse complement strand
CCAGATAAAACGGCCTAGCCGCATAGGCTTTCCCTGGTTGTGCCATTTCTCGGCCTCGCGAGTGGTCTGGATATTGACGGAATTCCAAAATTCTTCCAAATTCTTGTAGGAAAAGTGCACGATGTCGGATTTGAGGTGTCCGCAGGCTCCTGTCATAAAGGCGCGAGGATGAACTTCTGACTCTTCATAGCGGAATTTTCCATTTTGAAAAAGTCTCAATTTGGATGCCGGATACCACCCCCCATATTTCACCCAATAGGTGCCTATATAGTTCCTGATCGGTACGGTAAACCCCTCTTCCTGAGGATTTTGCGCTAACACCCCCTTGATTTCTTCCTGCAATTCTGGTGTTACGCGTTCATCGGCATCCAGGCTTAAGACCCAAATGTTCTTCGCCTGGGCATAAGCCCAGTTTCTGTGCCGGCCTTCAATGTCCATCTTCCTTACAAATACTCTCTCCGTGAAACTTTTGACGATTTCAAGGGTTTTATCTGTACTTTCATCGTCAACAACAATGATCTCATCAGCCCATTTAACGGATTCTAGACAGCTGGCAATGCGGTCTTCTTCATTTTTAGTCAAGACAACGACTGAAAGGGGCACTTTTTTTTCCATCATTATTCTTTTAACGCCTCTCTAACAATATCTACGATAAACTTGATTTGCTTTTCCTCTAGATGCGCAAACATCGGCAGAGACATAATCTCCTGAGCCACCTTTTCAGATATAGGAAAATCTCCCCGCTTATAGCCTAAATCTTTATAAGCTTTTTGCAGATGACAAGGAATAGGATAATGTATAATTACGCCAATCCCTTTCTTTTTGAGTACTTGGAAGACTCGATCCCTATTTTTGACTCGGATGGCATATACATGGTAGATATGTTTGTTATTTTTTGAGGCAACGGGCGTGACGACTCCTAGAACGTCCTTAAAATATTTATTGTAAAGCAAGGCGCTTCTTCTCCTTGCCTCATTCCATTTATTTAAACTTCTTAACTTAACCCTTAAGATCGCTGCTTGCAAAGTATCAAGGCGGGAATTATAACCGATGACCGGGTGCTCGTATCTGGACGTTCGGCCGCAGTCCCTTAAGATCAACAATTTCCTGTAAATGTCTGCTTTGTCCGTAACGATCATGCCACCATCTCCCATCCCCCCTAAGTTTTTAGAAGGGTAAAAACTGAAGCAAGCAATATCCGAAGCAGCTCCGGCCTTCACCCATTTACCATCGGGTGCCCTGAACGTCGCTCCGTGCGCCTGGGCCGCGTCTTCGATCACCTTAAGATGATGCTCTTTGGCTATCTTGAGCATCTCAGGCATAGCTGCAGGCTGTCCGTACAGATGAACTGGAATGATGGCTTTTGTTTTTTTGGTTATCACTCTCTTGATTTGAGACGTATCTATATTATAGGTATCCTCTTCTATATCCACAAACACCGGTCGCGCCCCTGCGTAAGAAACAGCCATGGCTGTAGCAATGTACGTAAAGTCAGGAACGATAACTTCATCCCCTCTCTTTATTCCTAAACTAACCAAGGCTAAAAACAAAGCCGCTGTACCGGAGCTGACCCCCACGGCATAACGGGTTTCACAAAATCGGGCGAACTCTTTTTCTAAAAGGCGCACCTCCTCACCCAAAATAAAATCTCCCCTGACTATGACTTTATTTATGGCTTTAACCAGATCCGTTCTTATTTCTTTATGCGCCAATCCAAGATCAGCAAAAGGAACTTTCATAAAAGTCTCCTTGCGGCATCAAAGACCTCATCCACGGTGATGGATTTAAGGCAAGCCCTATCCCGCTCGCAAAGGGGCATTCGGAAATTCTTATAACAAGGCCTGCAGGGAATATCTTTTTTGACCACTTGGTGATGCTCCCCTACGGGATAGGGTCCATAGACGGCTTCACTGACCGGGCCAAAAATAGATACGGTCTTAAGGCCGAGGGCAACACCCATATGCAACAGTCCCCCATCATTGGTCACCAGCAGTTTTAAACGCGTCATCACGCCCATCAACTCTTCCAAAGACGTCTTTCCCGTCAGGTTAATGCTTTTTTGCTTCATGCCGGCTGTCAAGACCTGCGCGATATCCTCTTCGCTGGCATCCCCCAGAATGATGATCTTAACTCCAAAATTCTCGATGATCCTATCCGCAAGCTGAGCGAACTGAAGGGCTGGCCAATGCTTGAGAGAGGCATCTTTTCCCCAGCTGGCACCAGCACCAGGAGCTATTCCTATGAGTACGTCAGCATCTTTTATGCCGGCTCTCTCAAGAAGAAGCTTAGCCTTGTCCTTGGACTCTTCGCTAACAAAAAGCTCTAATCGAGCCGTCTTAAGACCTACGCCAGCCAACCTTAAAAGGCCAGCATAATGTTCGACCATGGGCTTGTCATGATATCCCTCGATATCTATTTTGTCCGTAAGAAAGCGGCCTCTTAATTTAAAGTTAAACCCGATTCTTTGCTTAATCCCCACCCATTGACAAACCAACGCATAACGATGGTCTAACGAGAAATCGAATACTGTATCGAATTTTTCTTTTTTTATCTGGCGCATTAATGAAATCAGGCAGCGCGTTCCTTCGAGAAACGACCGCCTGTAGATTTTCTTTAAGTCTCCCCTATTGAGAGCAAAGATGCACTCGATAGACGGGTTATTCTCAAGGATGCCTCTCGTCCTCTCATTGCACCAGTAACTCACTTGGTTTTGCGGATCCTCTTCCTTGAGGGCCCTGATGAGAGGCGTGGTAAACAAGACATCCCCTATCCCGAATGGATTGATGATCAGAAATTTTTTCAAATCTGCCTGTCTAATTTCTTTTGTTTTAAGATCTGTACGACCGTCTTGACATCCTGCGCCCTGTCTTTAGCGCAGACGAGACAAGCGTCCTTCGTGCTGACCACAATCACATCTTGAAGCCCGATGGTCGCCAGAATCCGCTTATCGGACCAGGCCATAATATTGCGGCTTCCCACATCCAGACAGGCTCCGCGTAAGATGTTGCCATGGCTGTCTTTTTTCAACAAAAGCTCCAAAGAAAGCCAGCTTCCCATGTCGGACCAGCCAACCGAGGCAGGCAAAAGAAGAAGCCGGGATGTCTTCTCCATGACCGCGTAATCAATGGAGATATTCTTGAGTTTCGGCCATAATTGTTTAATGCTCAACTCATCCCTCATCCGGCCTAATAAGCGATATTCTCTAGGGGCAAACCGTTTTATTTCATCTAGTAGAACTTCCGGCCTGAAAATAAATATCCCTGCGTTCCAATAACACCTTTTGTCTTTTATGAGTTTCTTTGCCTTCGAAAGAGATGGTTTTTCGATAAATCTCTCCACCTCGTATACTTTGGATTTTGGATTTTGGATTTTGGATTTTATTTTAATATATCCATATCCTGTCTCCGGCCTTTGCGGCCTGATTCCCACGGTGACGATAAAGCCCTCCCTGGCTACCTCAAGCGCCCGGGACAAGAGATTTAAGAACCGCGTTTCGAATCTTACATAATGGTCGCTCGGTAAAACCGCGATCAGGGCCCTGCGGTCTTTTTCATAAATCCGCTGGGAGAGCCATCCGATCGGACCTAAGGTATTCCTGCTCTGCGGCTCGAAAAATATACTTTTGGCAGGCAGGCTTAAACGCTTTAAGTTCTTTGTTATATTTGCGTAATAGATCTTGTTGGTGGCGATATAAATATTCTCTTTATCCGTCAGGCGCCTCACGCGCCCAATCGTCTCTTCCAGCATCGACCTTTTTGAAAACATGCGCAAGAACTGCTTGGGTTGACCTTTGCGGCT
>JAZDOJ010000049.1:0-3159 GCA_043798795.1 Candidatus Omnitrophota bacterium | reverse complement strand
TCTGCTCATTTATGCGTAGACGTACACGAGCCAGAGAATTTGCTTTACAGATTCTGTACCAGACGGATATCGCCCATGATGCCTGCGATGCGGCCTTGGAAAGTTTTTGGCAGGCGCATGCGGATGAGGCTGTCGCATCAGAACTGAAAGATTTCACTACGGAACTGGTGAGAGGCGTTGCGCAAAATCTAGAAGTGATTGACGCAAAAATCACTTCTTTCGCAGCGAATTGGCAATTGGAACGCATGGCGGTCGTTGATAGGAACATATTGAGGTTGAGTTGCTTTGAGCTCCTGTTTCGTGACGATATCCCTCCCAAGGTCTCTATTAATGAGGCTATCGAGCTTGCCAAGAAATATTCCGATCCTGAAGCGGGCAAATTCGTTAATGCGATATTGGATAAGATAAGGCTTGAGAAGGGCAAATGATACCAATAGCCCTTGATGAGTTATGAAATTCGCAGACCTCCATTTACATACCCATTATTCCGACGGGACCTATGCGCCTGGACAGCTGGTTCGTGAGAGCCGAAAGGTCGGTCTTTCGGCTATTGCCGTGGTGGATCATGATACGGTGGAAGGAATCCTGCCTGTCATCCAGGCAGCGCAAGGTGAGGATTTGGAGGTTTTGCCTGGGATAGAGTTGAGCGCTGAGCATGAGGACGCCGAGGTGCACATCTTAGGCTACTTGCTGGATTATCAAAATAAAGAGCTAAGGATGCGATTGGATATATTGAAGAATAATCGTTTGGAGCGTATCTATAAAATAACGGATAAGCTGAAAGCAGCCGGCGTAAGGCTTAATCCCGAAGCCGTGTTTGATGTCGCCGGTAAAGGGACGGTGGGAAGATTGCACGTGGCACGGGCTATGGTTCAAGAGGGTCTTGTGGAGAACGTGTTTGAAGCCTTTCAGAAATATATCGGAGACAGGGGCCCTGCCTATGTCCTCGGTTTTAAGTTTTCGCCGCAGGAGGCGATCCAGTTGATTATAGATTCGGGCGGCATCCCTGTATTGGCGCACCCCTACACGATCCGGGACGACGACATGATCTTTAAATTTATTGAGTACGGACTCATGGGTCTGGAGGTGTATTACCCCGAACATTCTCAATCGATGATAAACTTTTACCTAGAGCTAGCTAAAAATAATAATTTGTTGGTGACGGGTGGTTCGGATTGCCACGGAAATGCCAAGTCCGAGGTTAAGATCGGTTCTATGCGGATCCCTTATGAGTTGGTGGAGAACCTGAGGCAGGCTAAAGAGAAACGCCTATGAAGAAGAATCACGAATATTTCATGAATATCGCCATGAGACTGGCCTTAAAGGCAAAGGGGCGGACCTCTCCTAATCCTATGGTCGGCGCATTGGTCGTGAAAAAGGGGAAGGTCGTAGGCCGAGGTTACCATAAAAAATGCGGCCTGGCTCACGCCGAGGTAGCGGCCCTTGATGAAGCCGGAAGGTTTTCAAAAGATGCGACCCTCTATGTGACCTTAGAGCCCTGTGCGCATTTTGGAAGAACCCCCCCCTGTGTGGACAGGATCATTAAGAGTGGAATCAGCGAGGTGGTCGTGGGCATGCTGGACCCCAACCCTTTAAATAACGGTAAAGGAATCCGAATCCTGAAACAGCACAAGATTAAGGTCCATGTAGGAGTCCTGGAAGAGAGTCTGCGAAAACTTAATGAGGTCTTCATCAAATACATCCTGAAAAAAATGCCTTTTGTGACGGTCAAGGTGGCTGAATCTTTAGACGGAAAGATTGCGACTGCGCGCGGGGATTCCAAATGGATTACTTCTGATAAATCGCGCTTCCATGCGCATCGCCTGCGCCGGAATTATGATGCGGTCATGGTCGGCGTCAATACCGTATTGAGGGATAATCCCAAGTTGGATGCCTTGTTCTCCTCAAAACAGCCCGCGAAGATCATTGTGGACAGCCAGTTGAGTACCTCTCCGGACGCCAACGTCTTTGCGGCCAAAAATCAGGCGATCGTCGTTACGTTAGCGTCGCATCCTGGCCAAGAGACGGAGAATAGAAAGATGCTATCCGAGAAGGCAAGGATCTTGGAGGTAAAAGAAAAAGAGGGCCAGGTGAATCTCAAAGACATGATGAAGAAGTTGGCGCGCCTTGAGATAACCAGTGTTTTGGTCGAGGGAGGCGGGACTTTGATCGGTTCTTTTTTTGATGAGGCCCTAGTGGATAAGGTCCTGTTCTTTATAAGCCCCAAGATTATCGGCGGAAAAGAAGCCATCAGCTCGGTGATGGGCAAAGGCATCGGTCGGATTGAGAATGCGATAAAATTAAAAGATATCCGATGGAGGAAGTCCGGGGAGGATTTTCTCATCGAAGGATACGTTAAGTAGGTTCAAAATGTTTACAGGTATTATCGAAGAATTAGGGGAAGTCAAAAGCGTCTCGCCGCGCGCTAAAGCTACCCTTATTCAAGTAAAAGCAAAGAAAGTGCAAGAGGACGCTAAGATGGGTGATAGCCTTTCCGTTAATGGCGTCTGTCTCACTCTCATAAAAAAGGAATCAGAAGTTTTGACTTTTGAGGCTATCCCACAGACTTTGAAAGTCACGAATCTGAAGTTTTTAAAGGTCCAAGACAAGGTGAATCTCGAGCGAAGCTTGAAGATAGGGGATCGGTTATCCGGCCACTTCGTCACGGGACACGTGGATTGTTTAGGGATCATCCGCAGGAAAAATTATATAAACAATAACCTTGAGTATGAGATCACCGTTCCCATCCCATTTATGAAATATGTTTTGCCTAAGGGCTCTATCGCGGTGGACGGTATCAGCCTTACGGTGGCTCAAAGGAAAGCCAGTACCTTTAGTGTTTTTATCATTCCGCATACGCTTGAAAACACCACGCTCAAAGCTAAAGGCCCTTCTGATAGAGTCAATATCGAATTCGATATTCTTGCCAAAAAACTCTAATTAACGCCCTATCAAATCGTTGCGTGCTTATTCATTTTCTGTTATACTAATAAATTAAAGCAAAAGAAAGTTAAGGGAGGCAGATGCCGCTAAGCAAAGAAGTCCCTCGCCGCTTGAGACGGTAAGAAGGCACTTCGCCGGCAACGTTTGATGATATCCGGCTCAGTGCGATTTTCCGACAGGAGATAGATTGAAAATCGGGGCGTGGCTCATCCCTGA
>JAZDOJ010000041.1:0-10208 GCA_043798795.1 Candidatus Omnitrophota bacterium | reverse complement strand
GTCAAGGGCGTGCGTTTTCTTCAACTAAAAGATGCGGGTGACCCCGTGGAGGTCGCTAAGCATTACGACGCCGAACAGGCGGATGAGCTGGTCTTTTTGGATATCACCGCAAGCTTCGAAAAAAGAAAGACGCTTGTTGGGTTGGTCGAAAGAATTGCCCAGAATATCTTTCTCCCTTTTACGGTCGGCGGCGGAATCGCAGATCTCGATGATATCAGGGCTCTTTTGAACGCCGGCGCAGAGAAGGTCTCCATCAATACCCAGGCCGTCAAATATCCTGAGTTCATCACCCTGGCTTCCCAACGGTTTGGCAGCCAGTGTATCGTGGTGGCCATCGATGCCAAACTTGAGTCTATGGGCTGGAAGGTATACATCAACGGAGGCCGCACGCCGACGGAATGTGAGGCCGTTGCCTGGGCGAAAGAGGCCATGCGCCTGGGAGCCGGAGAGCTCCTTTTGACAAGCATGGATACCGATGGGACGAAAGAGGGTTTTGATTTACCCTTGACCAAAGCCGTGGCAGAGGCCGTGTCGATTCCGGTCATCGCCTCAGGGGGCGCAGGATTACCAGAGCACTTTTATGATTGCTTTACAAAAACGAGTGCGGATGCCGGATTAGCGGCTTCCATATTTCATTATCAAGAATTGTCGGTGAGGCAAGTCAAGGAGTATTTGAAAGAAAGGGGAATCCCGGTCCGGTTATGAAAAAAAAGAATAAGTTCAATTTAAAGGACTTCATGTTTGACAAAACAGGCCTGATCCCGGCGATCGTCCAGGATGATTTGACAGGAGAGGTGCTGATGCTGGCGTATATGAATAAGGTTTCGCTAGCTCGCTCTCTGAAATCCGGCAAGACTTGTTTCTGGTCTCGTTCCAGAAAGGAATATTGGGTCAAGGGCAAGACCTCCGGCCATTATCAATTTATAAAGTCTATTTATTACGATTGCGACTTGGACGCCTTGCTCATCAAGGTCAGGCAGGTGGGGGTAGCCTGCCACACCGGCCGCCGCAGTTGTTTTTATAGAAAGATTATTTAGTTCGTGGTTTGTAGATCGTAGTTTGTAGTAAAATCTTTTACTACGAACATCGAACTATATCCGTTATAATATGATCAAACCGACATTAAAAGAATTCCTAAAACTTTCAAAAAAAGGGAATGTGATCCCCGTTTACAAAGAATTGAACGTGGATTTGGATACGCCCGTATCCGCCTTTTTAAGAATGAAGAAAAGCGATTATGCGTTTCTGCTTGAGTCCGTAGAAGGGCAGCAGAAGATAGCGCGTTACTCATTTTTAGGAAGCGATCCCTCTTTGGTATTCACGAGCAAGGCAAGGCATATCGAGATACGCCTGCCCCACCGTAAATCCGTAAGGCGGTTCCTGACCAAGGAGACGCCTTTGCATGAGATCCAGCGCATCATGAAAGACTTTAAGGCAGCCTCCGTCCCGGGACTGCCGCGTTTTTATGGGGGGATGGTTGGCTTTATGGCCTATGATATGGTGCGTTTTTTTGAAAAGATACCCGATAGAAATCCGGATGACTTAGGGTTACCTGACAGCATTTTCATCCTGACAGACACCCTTTTGGTTTTTGACCATGTGAAACACTCGCTCAAGATCGTTGCCAATACGTTGCTGCCGAGGTCAGGCCGCCTGAGCGAGGCTTCGAAGAAAAAGCTTTATGGGCGTTCCCTGAAAAAAATAGAGTCTATCCAGAGACAGTTTCACGCACCCTTGAATTTGCGAGCCAAGGCCGTTGGAAAGTCAGCTGGTTCGGCAAAAGTGGCTTCCAATGTGACGAAAGCCAAATTTGAAGACATGGTGAGGAAGGCCAAGGATTACATCAGGAAAGGAGATATCATCCAGGTCGTCCTGTCTCAGCGCTTTAAAGCCAGGATATCCTGCGAAGGTTTTGATATCTACAGAAACTTAAGGAGCCTCAACCCTTCCCCTTACATGTATTTTCTTCAGTTCAAGGGAGTGTCTTTGATAGGGTCTTCTCCGGAGATGCTGGTGCGTTGCGAAGGCGGCCTTATCCAGACACGGCCCATTGCCGGCACCCGGAAAAGAGGAGCTACGGATGAAGAAGACAGGAAGTTGGCCGAAGAGCTCCTGAAGGATGAGAAAGAGAAAGCTGAGCACCTCATGCTGGTGGATCTGGGCCGCAATGACCTGGGCAGGGTGAGCGATGCCGGCACAGTCAAGTTGAGCGAATTCATGAATATTGAGAAATATTCTCATGTGATGCACCTGGTCAGCGAAGTGCGCGGCAGGCTCGACGAAAAACGGTTCGATATCTATGATGTGCTGCGAACGGCTTTTCCCGCCGGCACCGTCAGCGGAAGCCCGAAGATCCGGGCCATGGAGATTATTGACGAGCTGGAAAATATCAAGCGCGGCATCTATGCGGGATGCGTGGGTTACTTTAGTTTTTCGCATAATATGGATACGTGCATTACGATCAGGACCATCGTGGTCAAGGGCGATTACGCCTACGTGCAAGCAGGAGCTGGCATTGTGGCGGATTCGCGACCCGAAAAAGAATATTTTGAGTCGGTGAATAAGGCCAAGGCGCTCATTGAAGCGATTAACAAATAGTCCCTCGCCTAAGCGTGCCCAAAAATTTCTGGGAAATTTTTGGGCCTAGGCTCGGGATCAATTTTCAGCCCGTAAAATACGGGAAAATTGAGGAGGAATAAATGGCAGTACACGTACGTTTAAGAAGGATTGGTAGCAACCCCAAAGGCAGGCCGCATTTCAGGGTCTCTGTTTTCGATGAGCGCAAGGGTCGGGATAGCAAGGCCATTGAAGAGCTGGGATTTTATGATGCCCTCACTGGCTCTAAACGGATTAATAGGGAGCGCGTGGAATTTTGGATCAAGAGGGGAGCCCAGCTTTCTCCCACTGTAAAAAGCCTGATGAAGAATCTCAAAAAGGAGGAAAAAAATGCCGCAAGCCCCAGCCGTTAACCCCCTCGTCAATCTCCTTCCAATCGTCGCTATTTTTGTCATTTTTTATTTTTTGCTCATTCGGCCGCAAAAAGAAAAGGAAAAACAGCATCAAAAGATGCTCGGTCAATTAGACAAGAATGAGGATGTGGTTACCTCAAGCGGTATTCACGGCACGATCGTCAATGTAAAAGAGAAGACGGTCACCCTAAGGATAGACGATAATGTTAAGATAGAAATAGAGAAGAATTCTGTCGCATACGTCAAAAAAGGAGTTTAGTTCGTAGATCGTAGATCGTAGTTCGGAGTAAAATCTTTTGCTCCAAACTGCGGACACCGGACTTCGAACTCATACACAGGAGCAAGTATGGAACGCCGAACTATCTACAAATCATTACTCATTCTGGCAGTTTTGGGGATATGCGGCTATTTTGCTTTTCCCTTGAATAAGAGAATCAACTTAGGGCTCGACCTGAAAGGCGGTATGCACCTTTTGCTTAAGGTCGATACCACGCACCTTAAGCAAGAGGAGAGGGAAGATGCAGCAGACAGGGCCCTGGAAGTCATCAGGAACAGGATTGATGAGTTCGGCGTCAGGGAGCCTTCCATACAAAGGCAGGGAGTGGATGAGATCGTTGTGCAGCTGCCCGGGGTTACGGACAGGGACCGCGCCATTGATATCATCGGCAAAACCGCGTTACTGGAATTTAAGCTTGTATCAAGTGAGTCAGAGATGTTGAAACAGGCCTTGGAAGGCAATGTACCGGAGGGTTTCGAGCTAAAGTATGCCCCGGAGGATGACGAGCCTTTGCTTTTGGAAAAACAGGCGGTCCTTGTGGGAGATGCCCTCGTGGATGCAACGATCAATTTCAGTCAGAGCCAGTTTAATGAGCCTGTTGTTTCTTTGAAATTTAACGCCCAAGGGGCCCAGGCGTTCTCAGATATCACGAAAAACAATGTCGGCCGAAGGCTCGCTATTGTTTTAGACGGCAAGGTGCAGTCCGCGCCACGCATCAAAGAGCCGATTCCCTCAGGCGAGGCTGTTATCACGGGCCGTTTCTCGATTGAAGAGGCGCAGGACCTGGCGCTCGTTTTAAGGGTCGGCGCGCTTCCGGCACCCATGTATATAGAGGAAGAAAGGACCATTGGCCCGTTACTGGGACAGGATTCCATTAATAAAGGGATCAAGGCCAGCATGGTGGGAAGTGCCCTTGTTTTTATTTTTATGGCGGCTTACTATCTTTTGCCAGGCCTGATAAGCGATTTTGCGCTCCTGCTGAATCTTTTGATGATTTTAGGCGGCTTAGGGCTCCTGCCTGTCTTGTTTCCCGGCATCTCCGCCACATTGACCCTGCCGGGTATCGCGGGAATCGTTTTGTCTTTAGGTATGGCCGTGGATGCCAACGTGCTGATCAATGAACGTATCCGGGAAGAAATACGAACAGGCAAGAATTTGCGTTCAGCCGTTTTCAGCGGTTACAACAGGGCGTTTACAGCTATCCTCGATTCCAACCTGACCACCCTGATTGCCGCATTTCTGCTTTTTCAATTCGGAACCGGCCCCATAAGGGGATTTGCCGTGACGCTGACCATAGGCCTATTGGCAAGCATGTTCACGGCTATCGTGGTTACCCGCACGATTTTTGAGATCTTGCTGGGTTGGGGTGTGATAAAATCTTTACCCATGCTTCAGCTCATCCGGGAGACGAAGCTCGACTTCATCGCTAAGCGCAAGGTTTTCTACGTCCTTTCGCTGATTATCATTGTGGCAGGGTTGGCCTTTTATTTTCATAAAGGCAAGCAGGCCTTCGGAATCGATTTTGCCGGCGGCCAGCTGCAGGAATACAGTTTTAAGACACCTGCACCTATTGAAGAGTTGAGGCAGGTCTTAAAAGAAGTGGGGTTGACGGATGCCTCCATCCAGCAGTTCAAAGATAACCCCCGTGTCGTGCTCATCCGCACGGTCGAAGACAAGAATCGGCTTCTTACGCAAAATTTAAAAGAGAGATTTCCTGACCAGGATATCCAGGTGCTTCGTATCGAGCGGGTGGGTCCTGTCGCAGGAAAGCATCTGCAGACAAAAGCCATTTATGCGCTGCTCTGGTCGCTGGTGGGTATCCTCATCTACGTGGCCTTCCGATTCAAACATTTTAATTTCGCCATAGCCGGCGTCATCGCGCTGATTCACGACGTCCTGGTGACCTTGGGGTTTCTGGTTGTTACGGGCAGGCAGATTGACCTCTTAAGCGTCACCGCCTTTTTGACCATTGCCGGTTATTCCATCAATGACACCATCGTTATTTATGACCGCGTCCGGGAGAACGGCCGGATTTATAGGAAATTGAGCCTTTATGAGCTTATCAACTTGAGCGTCAATCACTCGTTGGGCCGGACTGTCCTGACGTCCTTCGTCACCCTCCTGGTTGTTTTGGCGATCTTCTTTTTCGGAGGGGAAGTTTTAAGCAATTTCGCCTTTGCTTTGTTGGTGGGTTTTATTTCCGGCATTTATTCCACGATCTTCATCGCCTCGCCTTTGGTCCTTGCCTGGTCTGGAAGAAAAAGGTAATCTCACAAAGCATTATTCGCATGTTTAAAGCCCTGAAATTATACGTCGGTTTAAATAGGGAACTGGATGATTTGGTGTCTACCTTGGTTGAGTTTAACTACGAAAGACAAGAGAGCGTATCCGAAGAGGGGGATTTTGCTCGTCGAGGAGGGATCCTGGATGTCTTCCCGTTTTCTTTTGAGCTGCCCGTACGCATGGAATGGGAGTGCGACAATCTGGTTTCCATTAAGACATTCTTCCCGGCCACAGGAGAGGCGGTCTGGGATCACAGGATGGTGATCATCCTGCCGATCAAGAAAGGGACACATCCTAAAAGAACGGCTTTCAGCGAAGAGTTCCCTTTATCCAACTTCGTGGATTTAAAGACCGGCGATTATGTCGTGCACAACCAGCATGGGATTGGCAGATATTTAGGGATGGAGAAAATGAGGGTGCAGGATAAATGGAAGGATCATCTGGTGATCGAGTATGACCGCCAGGAAAAATTGTATGTGCCGGTAGATGCTATGCACCTGGTACAGAAATATATCGCCTTTCAGATCCGGCGGCCCAAACTCTACCGTTTGGGAAGTAAAGAATGGCTTAGGATGAAGGAAAGGGCGCGTAAAGGTATACAAAGAATGGCATGGGAGCTTCTGTCTTTGCAGGCCGTGCGTCTGAGTTCAGCGGGTTTTGAGTTCTCAAAAGATACGGATTGGCAGGCTGATTTTGAAAAGACATTTCCGTTCAAGGAAACGCCGGACCAGTTAAAGGCAACCCTGGAGGTCAAGAAGGATATGGAATCCCAGCGCCCCATGGACAGGTTGCTTTGCGGTGATGTGGGTTACGGCAAAACAGAAGTCGCTATGCGTGCTGCCTTTAAGACGGTCATGGACAACAGGCAGGTGGCTTATCTTGTACCGACCACGATCCTCGCCGAACAGCATTACCAGAACTTTATGTTGAGATTGAAAGATTTTCCTGTGAGGCTCGAGATGCTTTGCCGTTTTAAGACCGACGCCCAGCAGAAGCGTATCCTCAAACAACTGTCCTGCGGCAGCGTTGACATCGTTATCGGGACCCACCGGCTTTTTTCCGATGATGTTGCCTTTAAGAATTTGGGCCTTGTGATTATTGACGAAGAGCAGCGTTTCGGCGTCAAGCATAAAGAGAAGCTAAAAAAGTTGCGCTTGACCACGGACGTCCTCACCCTCACAGCCACACCTATCCCCCGGACCCTGTACATGAGCCTGATGGGCGCCAAAGACCTGTCTGTGATCAACACCCCTCCGCAAAATCGTTTGCCTATCAAAACGGTTGTGATAGAATATGATGACGATTTGGTGCGGCAAGCGATCTTAAGAGAGACGGATAGATCAGGCCAGGTGTTTTTTTTGCATAACCTGGTGAGTGATATCGAGCGAGTCAAAGAGAGGCTGAAACGGCTCTTGCCTCCTCAGGTGCGGCTTGCCACAGCCCACGGCCAGATGCATCCTAAAGGCCTGGAAAAGGTCATGTTTGACTTTCTGACGGGCCAGATCGACTGCCTCATATGCACGATGATCATCGAATCAGGTATTGACATCCCCAATGTCAATACCATCCTGGTTGACCAGGCGCACCGGTTTGGCCTGTCGGACCTGCATCAACTAAGGGGCCGGGTCGGCCGGTTCGACAGGCCGGCGTATGCATATTTTCTCATCCCTAAACATGAAGTCTTGGACACGGATGCAAGGAAAAGACTCAGCGCCATCCAGGAATATGCGTATCTTGGTTCAGGTTTTAATATCGCCATGGAGGATTTAGAGATCAGAGGCGCCGGGAACCTATTGGGGATAGAGCAGCACGGGTTCATCGCGGCCGTCGGATTCGATCTGTATTGCCGACTCCTCAGAGAAGCGGTCGGCCAATTCGGAAAGGGTGCCCCTCATGCAAAAATTTAAACTGAAAAATAGGGTCTCTTTAATTTTTATATGTTTTTTTATCGGGATGCCTGCCCTTTACGCCCAGGATAAAATCATTGCCGTTGTGAATAATGAGGCTATCACCCAGAAAGACCTGGATGATTTCGTCAATTTCACCCGGCTGCAGTTGTCCAGGGAATTCCAAGAGGCAGAAATAGAAAAACGCATCAGCTCGTTAAAGAAAGACCTGCTGGAGAAATTGATCGAGGATAAGCTTATCCTGCAGGAGGCTAAGGCCGCAAACACAAAAATCGACGAGAACAGGGTGAAGGCCAGGATTCAAGAGATCAAAAGGCGCTATCCTACGGATGTTGATTTTCAAAATGACCTGGCCAGGCAGGGTCTGGTCCAGGCAGATTTGGAAAAAAGAATCAGGGAGCAGATGCTCATGTTCGCGACGGTAGAGGCGAATGTCCAGGACAAGATTAAGGTCAGGCCCGAGGAGGTCACGGATTTTTACAGCAAGAATATGAAAGAGTTTGTAACCGAGGAAGAACGCGTTTGCGATATTATCATTCTGGACACCGATCAGGAGGAATCAGCCAGAGAGTTTGAGCGCCTCTTCAGATCCGGCCAAGATTTAGAGGATTTAAAGAAACGATTCCCTCTGACCGTGGATAAGATCTCTTCAAAGGGAGAGGGGGGATTGCGTCAGGACATCGAGCAAAAAATCTGTAGTCTCAATCCGGGAGAGCTATCAGAACCCCTAAAAGTCAACAACAAGTATTACATTTTTAAGCTCCTCAAGATTACGCCTCCCGGGCAACTAGCCCTTTCAGAAGCACAGGGCAGAATCCAGGCCTATCTCTTTGATACAAAAATGCAGGAACAGTTTGCCAAATGGCTCGACGGGCTGAAGAAGAAGGCCTACATCAAAGTGATGCAGTCATCTTGAGGCTGTGGTGGAAAAATGCCTAAACAAAAAATACGAGTAGTCATTACGATGGGGGATCCTTCCGGCATTGGCCCCGCTATCACGGCCAAGGCCCTCCTTCAATTGAAGGAGGAGGCTGAGTTTACGGTCATAGGGGATGCGTGGGTCTTTGAAAGAGTTCAAAGCTCAAAGCTCAAAGCTCAAAGTATTAAATTTATTGATCTGAAAAATGTCAATCGCAAGAGTTTTGAGCT
This sequence comes from Candidatus Omnitrophota bacterium, assembly GCA_043798795.1. Classification (GTDB taxonomy): domain Bacteria; phylum Omnitrophota; class Gorgyraeia; order Gygaellales; family Profunditerraquicolaceae; genus JBDRKE01. The sequence goes on along the minus strand of JAZDOJ010000041.1, from coordinate 1,623 downwards.
TGGAAAAATCAAAGCAGAATACGGTAGGGCTTCGATTGAATATTTGGATAGAGCCCTGGAGCTCTTAGGGAGAGGCCAAGGCGACTGCCTGGTGACATGTCCTATTTCCAAAGAAGCCTTGCGTAAAGCGCGCTTTCCATACACCGGCCACACAGAATATCTTTCCCAAAGAACCCGGGTCACAGATCCGGTCATGATGCTTTTAAATAGACATTTGAGAATCAGCCTGGCCACCCGCCACATCCCCTTAGCCCGTGTTTCCGACAGGTTAGACGCGCCGGCCTTAACGAAGACTATTGTGACAACGCACCATGCCTTAAAAACTTTATTCTCCCTAAAAGAACCCAAAATCGTCGTTTGCGGGTTGAATCCCCATGCTTCTGATAACGGGGTTATCGGTACGGAAGAGAACAGGGTCATCAAGCCTGTAGTCAGCCAGTTGAAAAAAAAGATAAAAAACCTGCAAGGGCCTCTTTCTTCGGATGTCGCCATCCATAAGGCCTTTCAGGGTTCCTACGACGCCGTCATCGCCATGTACCATGACCAGGCCCTCATTCCTTTGAAGCTTTTTAGGGAAAATATTGGAGTCAACCTGACGCTGGGTCTTCCTTTTGTGCGCACTTCACCCCTCCACGGAACAGCCTTTGATATCGCTCCTCACCCAAGACTAGCGCAACCACTCTCTTTAAGGGAGGCCATCCGCCTAGCTATCTCATGCACGTTAAACCAAAAAAAAGGTTAGGTCAGCATTTTCTGGTAGACAAGAATGTTCGGCGCAAGATCCTTGAATGCCTCAAGCTCAATAAGAAAGACGTTGTATTAGAGATCGGAGCAGGATCGGGGGAACTCACGGCTTGCGTGGCCGAAAAGGCCAAAGCGGTTTATGCATTGGAAATAGATACCCAACTCTGCCGCATTTTAAGAGATCTAAAGCCATTCCACCCCAACATTAAAGTCATCCATCAGGATATCCTGGATTTTGACCTGAACAGGCATTTTTCCAAGTTAAAGAAGAAGATAATGGTGCTGGGGAATATCCCGTATTATATTTCAAGTCCCCTTATCGAACATCTGCTTAGCTTCCGCAAAAAAATCGACTGTATCTTTCTGACCGTCCAAAAGGAGTTTGCGGAGCGCATCGTGGCGTGTCCCGGCAGCAAGACGTACGGAAGCCTGAGTTGTTTTGTGCAGACCTACACTTGCCCCGAAATCCTTTTTACGATAAAAAGAGGCAGCTTTTTCCCAGTCCCCAAAGTGGACTCAAGCTTCATGCGGCTTGGCATAAGGCCTCATCCCCTGGTGGCTGCGGATATGGAAAAGCAATTCTTTCAAATCGTGCGGACCGCATTTAGCCAACGCAGAAAGACCCTGAGGAATAGCCTGGCCGGATTGGTGCCTCCAGAAGCCCTGGAGTGCTTTTTCAGGCTCTCTTCCAAAGACGCAAATATACGCCCCGAACGCCTCAGCCCTCAAGACTTCCTGGAATTGACAAAAATAATTTAAAAAACTATTGACAAAACGCTATCTTTAGTATATATTTAAATATTTACAATCTACCCAAATAATCATTTCGGCAGCATCCAGCAATAGATTGTTATTGCAAGGGTTTATAAAGAATTTTTA
>JAZDOJ010000025.1:0-22112 GCA_043798795.1 Candidatus Omnitrophota bacterium | reverse complement strand
TCCAATAAAGGGATGCGAAACCTTCTTTCGAAGCCCCTGAATGTATCAACGGGAAGCGCGGCAGCGCCTGAAATACAGACCTTAATCGGATTAAAAAACTTAATCAGGGGCGAATCGAATATTTTGGGCAGTTTAACATCTTTAAGGATCGTGAAAATGGAAGGGATACCCGCAAACACCGTAACCCTGTTTTTGCGGATGGAGCGCACAATGCGTTTAAACGGCCGGACAGATTTCATGATGACAATTTTTGCACCCACCAGCAATGGCAGATTCATGCAGACGGTGGCGGCAAAGGAATGGAATAACGGCAGGATACAGATAAAGACATCCTTCTGGGATATCTGTATAGCTACCGACGAATCTAGGGCATTGGAAATAAGGTTTTGGTGAGAGAGCATAGCCCCTTTGGGGTAACCGGTCGTGCCTGAGGTGTATAATATCACCGCCAGTTCCTCAGGGCCGCAGGCCATCCCCTCTAACGCGGCTGTATCGGATTTTTTTATCCAACTAAAACTATAGATATCATCCCTGGCCCTTTGGGTGCTGATAATAGTCTTTAGATTGTCCACGCGAAGCCTCAGCTCTTCCGCCATATCCACGTAAGGGCGCGAGGTAATCAAAACAGTAGCTTCGCTGTCCTGGAGGATAAACTTGGCCTCCTCCATTTTGAACATGTAGTTGATGGGCACAACCACAGCCCCTGCCTTGAGAATCGCATAGTAGCTGATGACAAATTCCGGGCAATTATCCAGGAAGATAGCCACCTTATCCTGCTTCTTTATCCCTAAACCCAAGAGGCCGGCGGCAAGATGGTCGGTTGTTTCATTAAGGGATTTGTAGGAGATTCTTTTCTGTCCGAAGACGATGGCCGTGCGGGAAGGAAAGTTTCTGGCGCTGATACGTAATAGCTCACCTAGATTTTTAAGTGTCATGCGTCTCTTTTAGAGAGGGTTTTATGTGCACGCCGGCAAATCTTTCCAGGCCATAGGATTCCTGGACCCAACCATTGTGCAACCCCCATTTTTCCATGATCTGTTTGGCTTCCTCGTATTCATCCTCTGTCAGCCTGCGCGCAATCTCTTTAAAGTTTGAGGCCTTATAATAGGGCATGTATTGGCTCATCAGGCTGATGTAAGTTTCCTTTGACAACTCCTCGGCAATAAATCGCATCCCTTTCTCCGTGCCGGAAATTTGATGCGGAAGCACCAGATGCCTTATCATCACGCCCCTTTTTATGATACCATGACTGTCAAGCTCGGCCTCCCCCACCTGCCGGTGCATCTCTATTAAAGACTCCTGATTGTATCTGGGGTAATCCGGCGCCTGAGAATAAATTTGCGCCATCCGGGAATCTCCATAACGCATATCGGCTAGATATATATCTACGATACCATCCAAAAGCTTTAAGATTTCAGGTAGTTCATATCCGCCTGTATTATAAACCAGAGGCACCTGTAAGCCTTTTTCAATCGCAATCTCCAGAGATTTTAGAATCTGGGGCATGACATGGGTGGGCGTGACTAAATTGATGTTGTGGCAACCCATCCCTTGCAATTCCAGCATAAAGTCAGCTATTTCTTGCGGCTGGACTTCCCGGCCCTGGCCCAGTTGGCTGAATTCATAATTCTGGCAATACACGCAACCCATATTGCAGTTGGAAAAAAATATGGTCCCGGAGCCTTGAGCACCTGAGACAGGCGGCTCCTCCCCGTGATGCGACATGAAACTACATACCCTGGCCTTAAGGCCGGTCTTGCAAAAGCCTAATTCGTCCTTTAGGCGGTTGACCTTGCATCGGCGGGGGCATATTTCGCAAGACGCAAGCAAGCTCCAGGCCTGATCAGCGACTTTCTTAAGCGAACCGTTATTATAAGCGTTTAAGTAAGATGGGTACATCCTGTTCATGGTGTCGTTTCTATTTCGATCTTGACCTGTCGGATCCTCTCCTGCATCTCGGGGTGAGAGCTTAAGAAGACAGGCACGCGAGATGCGCCCTTATCTTCTGATGCTTTCATTAATTTTTCAAAGAAAGTGACTATTCCGTTGGGATTAAAACCTGCCAATCGTGTGTACTTTACGGCCAACTTATCCGCCAGGAGCTCATCTTTCCTTCCGTAACCTAAGGTTGTAAGGTTAAAGACGATATCCAGCGCCTGTCCCATATCCTGTTGGCCGCTTAGCCCTAAAGCAATTCCCATGACAATCTGATACCCTAAAGCGGTCTGCAACCGCTTGACGCTGTGACGGGCAGCCACATGGCCGATTTCATGGGCCAGGACACCTGCCAGCTCATCATCTGTCGCGAGATCCATGAGCGCCGAATGGACATAGACAAATCCGCCTGGAATAGCAAAAGCGTTAAGTTCTTTATCCTGGACAATCTTAAAGGTATAGACGAGATCCTGCCGGTCAGAAACAGCCGCGATTCTCTCCCCGATCCGATTTAAACGTATCAGCATCAGGGGGCTATTTAGCATAGTAAGCTTTTCTTGCAACGCCCCATCCATTTCCTGGCCCATCGCTACCTCTTGCTTTGTGCCAATCAGGTAATATTCTTTTCTCTGGGTGGCAGGGTTATAAATGGTGGCGCAGCCGTTTAAAAATAAAACCAGGAGAAAAACCAAAAGATGGTTAAATGTTTTTAATCTGGGACTCATAAATCTCTCTTATTTTGTTGAAGATACCAAGATATCCTTGCGTCCTGTAATCCGGATACGTCCAAACCCAGGGCCTGAAGGTCTTATGAGTATAATAAAGCGTCACCTCCGCGAATATGCCTTCTTTTAAGTAAATGCGGTGATTAAAATCCTTGGTTGTGGCCAGCACGAGTTTGGGCAGCTCAAGATAGCCGGGGTCAATATTAATCAGGCGGTTTTTGCCTGATAAAAATTTGCCCTCGATTCTGTTGGTGCATATCTTGACCCTGGCAAGGTCAGAGGGCAAAATCAGATTTTTGAAACTGACGAAGATTCTCATCAAGCCCCTTCCCATCTCTTTCTCGTAATAATCCGTGTGGGCGAAACGAAGGGGCTTGCTCTCAAAATCAATCTTGCCAAAACGTTTTTCTAAAGCTGCCAACGCATCCTTAAGGGTGGGGGAATTTTTAAAAATGAAACCGACGATAAGTTTGACAGGTGGATGCTTTGTTGTCTTTCCCATTATTTTGGATAACCTATGGGCATCACGAGTAAAGGAACAACATCCTCCTCCAGGTCAAGCACGCTCCCCACGCCTTCATCTACAAAGGCGCCCACTGCTACGGTCCCTAAACCGAGCTCGGCTGCGGCCAGATAGGCGTTCTGACAGGCGGAACCAACTTCCATAAAGACATAACGTTCGCCTCTTTCTCCATAACGCCTGCTGGTGCGTTCAAATTGAGCGCAGATGATCACAGAGGCGGGGGCATCCTTCAAAAAGTCCTGGCCTAAACAGGCGGCAGCCAACTCCTGCCTCCTGTCTCCTTCCGTCGTCAGCTCTAGCGCATGTTCCTCGATGAGATAATGGTAAAGCCCTTCTTTAAGGCTGGTAACACCTCCTTTTCCTATAAGCACATACAACTCCAAAGGATTTGTAGCGCCCGCAGAAGGAATAGTCCGGGAGGCACTGGTTACGGCATCAAACTTTTTACCGCAGGTTGCCCAAAGGAGGTCTCCCAAAGTATCAAGTTCTAAAGTTTTATCTTGGAAATCACGGCAGGAGGAGCGTTCCTGCAATAAGGCATGCAAAGGCGCTTTTGGATTGACTGGTTTTAATTTAATCTTCACGGGGGCATCTCCTTGGGCAAGGGTTAGCGAAAATACCGAACATGAAAGAATGATGATGGTATAAAAGAATTTAAGGCTGGATGGGCTCTTCAAAGATTATATTCTTTGGAGATGGGGGGCGTTTTCGGGTAAGAATTGGTTGATATACTCGGATATTTTCTGGCGTTCGCTCTCTCTGATTTCGTTGAAGAATATGGCGATGTTAAAGCCGCCGCGGCTTACGTCTTCCGTCCTTACCACCACACCCCTGCACTCCACGCTATAGTTCTTATGGCCGCTGGATGCTGCCACCGGCAAATTCAATTTCACCATGACTTTGGTAAACGGAGGCATATATTTATGAATATGACAGTAGGCACCCACGCAGCTTACATTCTGGGTGGAGGTGGCAAAATCGTATCCGTTTGCCACGACGCTCAAAGGCAAGTTCTGTTCTATACGGGGGTAAAGTCTTTTTTCGGCTTTTGGATTCTTGCTCATTTTTTCTCTTCCTTGGATTTGGTTAAAAAGGCACGCCAACACTTTTTATTACAGTAGAATTTGCCGTTGCGGTAATATCTTTTCAATTTCCTGATAGGCTTATTGCAACTCAAACAGTTCGCCTGAATTTCCTGAGCGCTCCTTTCGGGAGTTTTCGTTGCCTGTGATTGTTCGCCTGCCATTTGTCTTAAGTCACCTTTCCTTAAATTTTGGTCCGATGCATATCAATAAAATCCGCCAGATATTTCTTTTCAATGGCGTTTAATTCTGTGAACTGCACGCCCAACCGGTTTCTGTCCGAATGAGGCAGGGGCGAGTTCCAAACGATCCTTCCGAAGGGCCTGAGGACCTTAGAAAGCAAGTTGATCTCCAGCATCACGGGTGTCGTGGGCGCGATGAATTTCTCAAAGGTGAAACTCACGCCTGACGCACTGAGGTTATCGCTGATGGTACTTGTGAAACGCGATTCACCCCTCACTTGACATCGTAAGGCGGTCCGCAAGCTGATGCGGGGAAATCGCCTTTTATCCTTAGACTCTAACACCATACGTTTCCTTTTTTCCTAAGGAAGCCGTGGCTTTTTCTTCCGAAAGTAATATATCACAATTCAACGGGCGTGTCAACAGGACATGTCCCTTTTTAACGAAAATTCTCCAAGAAATTTAGCGGGTGGCTTGGCTTGATGTCGCTAAATTCATTTTACAAAAACCTTATTTTTGTTATAATACGCTTGGAGAAGATATGTATTGCAAATTCTACGGACTGAACGAACGGCCTTTCAACGTCACCTCAGACCCTGCTTTCTTTTTCCTAAGCCGTAAGCACAAAGAAGCCCTCTCGCATCTTCTGTACGGCGTCTCCCAGAGAAAAGGAATCCTGGTCATAACGGGTGAAATCGGCACGGGAAAAACAACCCTTTGCCGCTTCTTCCTTAATCAGGTCGCTTCCAACGTAAAGACTGCTTTCATCCTGAATCCGTACTTTTCAGAGCTCCAATTATTGGAGGCCATTGTCAGGGATTTCGGGATCACGCCCAGAAACAAATCAAAGCTGGGAATCATCACGGACCTCAACAGGTTTCTCATGAGCGAATCACAGCTCGGCAACAATGTGGTGCTTATCGTGGATGAGTCCCAGAATTTGAAGCCCGGCCAACTGGAACAGATCCGCCTGCTTTCAAATCTAGAAACGGAAAAAGACAAGCTGTTACAGATCGTTCTGGTGGGTCAGCCGGAATTAAACCAGAAACTCAACCTTTATGACCTTAGGCAATTGCGCCAGAGGATCATGGTGCGCTTTCATATCGCGCCTTTGGAAAGGGATGAGATCAAAAGTTATATCGACCACCGCTTAAAGATTGCAGGCTTCGAAAAAGGATTGGAATTTACGGATGAGGCTATTATCGAAATCTCTCATTTTACTTCGGGAGTGCCGCGTCTGATTAATTTGCTCTGCGACCGGGTCTTGCTGGCCGGATTTGTGGCAGGCACGCACAGAATCGACGAATCTATCGTCAAAAAGTGCGTGGAGGAATTAAGCAATTATTACGTCGGAGATAGGCTTTGAGTATAATCCATGATGCCCTAAAGAAAACGGGAGGTATCCTCCAGCCGCCCCAGGAGAATCCACCTGAGGCCCCTTCTTCCGAAGTGGCGGCTTACCTCAAGAAAAAACGAAAGATCCGGAAAATCGAATGGGTCATTTTCTTTTTGTTAGCCGCAATTCTCGGCCTTTTTATCGGCAACATCCCCTTTGACCTGGGGGGTAAAGTAAATAATCTTGTCAAAGATTTCGGCTTTTCCTGGCCTGCGCTAAGTAAACTGGCTAAACCTCCTGGCCTTCAAAAGAAAGACACCTCCCTCTTAAAAAACATCCCGTTTCTGCCGGCTGAAAAGAAAGAATCCGATGCCCTTGTGCTTAACGGTATCTTTTCTTCGCAGGTCCAAGCGTATGCCTTGATCAATAACCGGATTTGTAAAGTGGGGGATGTTGTTAATGGGGCGACGGTCCGCTACATCAGCGATGACGAGGTGACGCTGGAAGACAGGGGCCGACTCTTCAAACTCACCACAAAATAAAAACCTACATTCTTTTTTGGACGGCCTTCCTGATTATTTCATGAGGGATGTTCTCGACGATCTTGGTCTTTCCGATGCCGCAGGTGAGGACAAACTTGTTTTTCCTTCCTTTAAACTTCTTATCGTGATAATGAACCGATATAATCTTCGCTAAAGAGACTCCTTTTATTCTGGAAGGTAGCCCCACGGCCCGAATCAACTGCTCGATTCTTGCCACGGCCCTGTCATCCGTTAATCCTAAAGTTCGGCTTATATCCGAGGCAACGAGCATGCCCAGAGCCACTGCCTCCCCGTGATTGTAAGACTTAAATCGACAAGCCGCCTCAATGGCATGACCGATGGTATGGCCGAAATTAAGGATGGTGCGCTTGCCTTTCTTCTCTAATTCGTCGAGGCTCACGATATCAGCCTTGATGCGGCTGCAACGGCTTACGATATGGGTGAGGACCTGAGACTTTAGTCTTAAGCAATCTTTAAAATTTTTCTCAAGGTAGACAAACAATGCCTTATCTTTAATAATGCCGTATTTGATGGCTTCAGCCAGGCCAGTGATGAGTTGCCTGGGACTTAAAGTATTCAGAAACTTGACGTCGCTAAAAACCAGACGCGGTTGATAAAACGCACCCACCAGGTTCTTGCCTTCTGCCAGATCCACGGCGGTCTTGCCTCCGATACTGGAATCGATCTGCGCCAGTAGGCTGGTAGGGACCTGGATATAGGCCACCCCCCGCTTGTAAACAGAGGCGATGAAACCAGCCAAATCGCCGATCACTCCACCTCCCAAGGCTACAATGAAAAACTGTTTTTTCTTATCGAGTCTTGCGATATCCTTAAGAATTGCCGTGGCCATACTCATAGACTTGCTGGCTTCGGTATCCCCCACCATTTTAAACCGGTACTTTAACCTTGAGCCCTTAAGGACTCTCCCAAGAGAGGAACCGTATTTTCTCTTTATAGAAGGGTTGGTGATGATGTAGGCATCGGTGCCCACGGCGAGCTTCCTGAGGGCGTCACCTAGCCGGGTGAGGATATTGTAACCGATGAGGATATCGTAAGAACGATTCTTGAGTTTGACTTTTACGACGTTAATCAAGGGCCTCCAGAATCTTGACTTCGACGGTAGGATATTTTTGATCGGCTTCACCCAAAAAATGGCCTGTAATTTTGGCCTTACGAAGGTTGAGCGCCTTAAGAGCTGCCTTATCACCCTTTAATAAAAAGATTTTTTTGTCTTCGGTAATAAGTTTATGTGAGGCAACGCCCGTGAAGAAGAAACCATGCGCACGGATGACACCTTCGAGGACAACCGGTTCTGACGCAGGAGGCTCAACTTTTGGCTTTTCTGCCACCTCAACCGGCTCTTCAGGAAGGGCCTTGCTGATAAATTTCTTATGAATCCAGCCATAACTGTTCTGAATAGGCAGGATCTTATACCAATCCTGGGATTCCGATATAATGGTGACCGCCTGATTCTGGTCTACCTTGCCAAGAATGTGGGAGGATAAATGGGGCTCCAGCCTTATATTGACCCCGTCTTTCAGTATTTTACCGCTGGCGCAACCCTTATCAGAATCCACACACTCCACCAATTCTTTGCTCACATAAGCAGGTGCCTGCTTGGGAAGCCGGACCTTGTACCAATCATAGTTCGCTGCGACAACATCCAGCCTCAAACCTTTTTCGGCCACGCAGATGATCGAGGCCCCCACGGTTGAGTCAGATCGGATATTGACCCCCTCCTCATTGACCAGGCCGGCGAAGGGAGGCAACTCCTGCGCTAAACTGGCTGCAGGAATCAACAAGATTCCTGTTATCGATAGCCAGACGCTCAAAAAGATAAAATAAAGTTTTAAACGCATGGATTATTTCTTATCGGCGGCCTTTGCAGAAGAGCCTTTGGCAGCAGCGGTCTGCGCTTTGGTTTCGACTGGGGCAGCAGCTGCCTCTCCAGCAACAGGAGTTTCAGCCTTCTCTGCCTTTTCCTTCTTGATCTTGATTCTCAGAGTCTTAATCTTAGGCAGCCCATAGACGGGATCCCCCTCTTTCCAGTTGCCTTTTTCCTGCATCAGGCGGAGCCTCTCGGCGCGCTTCAAGACAGACCTCTGTTTATTATCTTTATCGGATATCGCTAATGATGGATGGATAGACATTAATTTATAACCTCCTTACATAACAATCAGTATAGCGCTTTCGCAATTCTGACAACTGGGATGTCGCCGAATCTTTACTGGCAAAAGAACCTACATAGAGAACCGTAAAGACACCTTTTTTTAAAATAATAGGGGAAAATCCCTTCTTCTTCAACGCCTCGGCTTCTTTATCGGCGAGGGTGCGTTCCTTATAACTGGCCAATTGGATGACATATCCCTGCTGCTCCAGGAACTGGGGAGCACTTTTTTCTTTGGCCTCCACCTCCACGGAACTTTCAGGTAAAGCAACGGGTTCGCGCTCCACCTGCGGCTTGGGTTGCTCGACAGGAGCGACTGTAGGCAAAGGAGGGTTCTTGGCCATATCCAGGCGCGGGCTGAATTTGGTCGAGGAGACGTTTCTCCCTTTCTCGACCCCCAAACCAAATGAGATGATGCTGACGGTAACCATCCCAATGATGACCAGGACCGCCTTTTCGTAATTCCTGACAAAATTAAAAAACAGGTTATCGCGCCTACCCCCCTTATGGGGAAACGATGGGTCTTGCGCAGAAAACATCTCCAATTGATGGGGAGAGTCTTTTTCCATATTATTTATTATACCTTGTGCGAGGGGAAGCTTTCAAGTAATTTTTTGTATTGATCTTCCTGGCTATCTTTAAAAAGGCTTCTACCACCCGGGGGTCAAACTGAGTCCCCGATTTCTTCTTAATCTCCCTGATCGCTGACCTGATATCCATTCTTTCCCGGTAGGGCCTGCCGTACACCATGGCCTCAAAGGCATCGGCAACGGCCATGATGCGCGCTCCTTGGGGAATCTGCCCCTTTTTAAGCCTCGAAGGATAACCGGTTCCGTCGTATTTTTCATGGTGGTGCATGATGATAGGAATCACGGGGCGAAGAATCTGCAGGGGCCTTAAGATTTGGACACCCTTCACAGGGTGTTTTTTGATGATATTGAATTCCTTGGTCGTCAGTTTCGACGTTTTCTTGAGTATCTCTAAGGGGATATCCACCTTACCGGTATCATGAAGGAGGCTGGCGAATTTAAGGCTTTCGAGCCTCTTTTCATCCAGGCCCATCTGCTGACCTAGGGCCGTGACCAGTTTACTGAAATAAGGCGAATGGGTATACTCCTGAGGCACCCGGGTGTCCAGCAATGTGACCAGGGATTTGATGCTGCCTAACACGATCTTCTGGTGCTCTTCGTAAAGCTGCAGGTTCTTGATCCCGATAACCGCCTGTTCCAGTATCGTCATGAGCATTTCTTGGTCAAAGCTATCAAAAGAGTGGTGGTTCTTCGTGCGTCTTACAATGATCAAGCCGATAATATCCTCGCTGATTAAGGGAACGCCCAAAAGATCGGGCTGCCTGATGCAGGAAAGTTTTTTCACTATACTTTTTTCCAGCCGACCGGTGACTTTTTGCCTTTTGTCAAAAATCAGTTTTTTACTATCGCTGACGATGCATTTCAATATGGAATATTTTTTCGAAGGGTCCAGCAGAAAAATCAGGCCGTATTGGGCATCAAAGATCTGGCAGATGAGCCTTGTCAGGCGGCTGATGAGGTCCTTGAGCTCATAGGTCGAGTTGATCAGGCGATAGACGCTATGGATGGAGGAAATGAGCGATTTATACTTTTTTGTAGGGGTTGAAAAGTTTTTCATATTCATCTAAAGCGCACCGGTCTGTCATACCCGCGATGTAATCGCAGACCACGCGCATGGTTTTGTCTTTGGGGAGGCGCCTCTGGGCTTCCTCAGGCAGCTGTTCGGGCTGCGCGGCATAAACACGGAATAATTCTTCAATGAATCTTTTGGCCTTGGTGCTCATGCGCATCACGCGATAATGGTGATACAGCCTTTCCATCAGAAAGGCGCGCAAAGGCATCCTTAAGTTTAACATATTCCGGCTAAAAGTAACAATCTTTTTATCGCATTTTTTAACATCTTGAGCGCTCTTTAATTTCAGGCGCTGGATATTGTGCTCTGTCTCTGTGATCAGGTCCGTGACCTGCCTGTTAATAAGGGAACGGATGATAAGATATTTCCTTTTGACAGGGTCAATTTTTGCGTGTCCCTTCTCGATCTCCTTATTCAGGATATCCCAAAGAGAGAGACCCCTTAAGTCCGTTTCTTTGAGAAGCCCGGAGGTGATCCCATCGTCGAGGTCGTGATTATCATAAGCGATCTCATCCGATATGTCGACGACCTGAGTCTCTAAAGAGGGGCTTTCGGAAGAAGAAAACTCTTTAATCCGGACAGGAGTGTCAAAGGCAGAGGAATGCTTAACAATGCCTTCCCGCACTTCCCAGGTAAGGTTGATCCCGGGAAAATCCGGATACCGCTCTTCCAGATAATCGACGACCCTTAACCCCTGGAGGTTATGGTTAAATCCCCCGCACTGACGCATCAATCCGTTGAGGGCCTCTTCACCGGAGTGCCCGAAAGGCGTATGCCCTAAGTCGTGAGCCAGGGCAATAGCTTCCGTAAGGTCGACGTTGAGCCTCAAGGAAGATGCAATGGTCCTGGCAATCTGAGCCACTTCGATCGTATGAGTCAGACGCGTCCGATAATAATCTCCTTCATGATTGACAAAGACCTGTGTTTTGTATTCCAGGCGCCGGAAGGCCGCAGAATGGATAATCCTGTCCCTGTCACGCTGATAAACAGACCTATAGGGGTGCTCCTTCTCTTTATGGACACGCCCTTTTGTGTCAGCGCTTTTCATCGCATAGGGTGCCAAAAGGAGGTCCTCGAATTTTTTAATCCTTATTTGATTGAGCATGTTTTAATCTCTTAACCAACTCCTCTAAAGATTGGGAGATGATCTTGGTATCGCTTAGGATGGGCATAAAGTTTGTGTCGCCGGTCCAGCGGGGAACAATATGAATATGGAGATGGCCCGTGATCCCGGCCCCTCCTGCTTTGGAGATGTTGATCCCGATGTTGTACCCTTCGGGCTCCAGGACCTTACCCAATAATCTTTTTGCCTTCTCCAAGGCACGCATCAAATCCAGAAGCTCCTCATCCTTTAACTGGGACATGTCCCGGACGTGCCTTATGGGAGCGACCATCAGATGACCGTTATTATAAGGAAAAATATTCAGGAGCACGAGTGTGTGCCTGGTCTTGAAAATCAGGCTCTTTTGGCCACGCCCTTTCGCACAAAGGCAAAAGATGCACCCTTTTGGCTTCTTCCCTTTAATATAATTGATGCGCCACGGCGCCCAGAGCTTATCCATGTCTATAATTTGATGATGCGTGCCTCTATCGTATCATTAATCTCTAGGATACCGTACGAATTGTGCTCGGCGAAGACCTTATCGGTGGCACTGCCCGGATTGAAGAATAAAACGCCTTCTCTTTTTTCGTTCACGCTGTTATGGGAGTGGCCGAAGATAATGACATCCACGTTATCCTCTTTAAAAATGGAACTCAAGAGGCTGATCAGGTTGGCGGGTGCGCCATAACCATGCATGATGCCGATTTTGAATTTTCCGACCTTGAGCACTTCTTTTTCGGGTAACTGGCTTCTCACCTGGTCAGGGTCCATGTTCCCCCGGACGGCTAGGGTGTTCGCGCAAACGCTTTTTAGCTTCTTGAGCACGCTTAAATCCACCAGGTCGCCGACGTGAATGATCATATCCACGTCCGCGAAATCCTCCAGAATCTTCTGGGGGATCTCTTTGGCTCTATCCGGAATATGGGTATCCGATAGTACGCCTATCCTCATGCGATCACCCAGGGTTTAGAAAAAAGATCCAGGATCTGGTTCAAGCTGTGAATATCCCATGTCCAGATTTTTTCTTCCATGGCCCTTAACTTGGTGTTGGCATCGATTTCATCCTGCAGGGTGACGATAATCCTTCTTTGCGTTTTATGACGGTATTTCTTGCACTCCTTGGAAAAATCCGCTATATCGTCCTCGCAGAGCCTTTCCTGCTTGAAGGCCATGATCCAAAGGCTGTCGTGGGAGCGGCCGATGAGGCCTTCTTTTAATCTCCGATTATGGAATTCCAGGCTCTTTATTTCTCTGAAATGGTTCAGCCGGATCTTTTTCCTTTCCACTTGTATCAATTCATCCTCAAAGAGACGCAGGACCTCAAAGCACCTCTCCAACAGAGATTTGCGGGCTTCTCGATAAAAAATGTGGAGCCGTTTCTGCAGGTTCTGCCGGAATTTTTCTTTCTGATTTTTAGCATCAAAAGTGAGGGATTGCAATCTTTCCTGGTAAACAAACTCAAGCCAAAAGGCAAGGATCCGGTCGTTGATTTTCAAGAAATCGCCGCTTCGCGTGATAGTATCAACCTCCAGGAGGTGATGAACCCTTGCCGCCAGTTCTTTCTGGGGCTTTCGCAAGATATGCGCGATATCTTTGATTTTGTTGCGGCCGCTGGCAATAAGGTAAAGGGTGGAAAGGTAATCGTGGCTGTAAGCTGTATCCGAGAAACGCTTGATATAGTTCGAAAAACGCTGATAGAGGATGCCGCAAGATTCAAAGATCAGATCTTCTAAAACGGCGATGAGATTTTCCTGTCCTGACTTGGATAAAGCCTCCGATATGACCTCAAGGTATAAAGGATAGCCTCCGGTAAAATGCACTAAGAAGTCAAACAAGGGCCTCTTGGGATTCAATACGGCAAGGCGTTCGGCCAGATACCTCTCGCTGGTTCTGATGTCAAAGGGCAGTACGCTGATGACCTCAAAATTGCCGAACAATAAAGACAAATTCTTGGAAAGCACACCCTTGGCCTTGAATTTCATGGAACTGATGATGATATGCATCGTCTTTTTCTGAAGAATCAAAAGCTTGGACCATTCCCGGTAAAGATTCTTAAACCCTAAGTTTTCCAGGTTGAGGAATTCGTCAAAAATGACCACGCAAAACTTACCCGTCTCAAGATGAAGGGATTCGGTCAAAGACAGTAATTCCGCGAACAACCCATCCGTCTTCCTTCTCGATAAAGCGTTCAGGATTCCTCTGATCTTCTCGATAGTCCTTGGGATATACCTTTCGGATTTTCTTATCAGAAAATCCAGGTCTTCCTGCAGCGCGATGCCGCTATTGGCCAGAAAATTATATAGAAGGACGCCGATGAATCTCTTCACAAAAACCGCCTGCGTCTCTGGCCTCACCTCCAGATAAACGGTGATGATAAAGTTGTCCTGAAATCTGTTCAGAAATTTATGAATGATGCTTGTTTTGCCGACCGATTCATCCCCGATGATGGCGATATTCTGGCGGTAGCTCTCTTTGAGGCCGAGGATACGCTTGCTCAGGGTTTCAAGGTAGTCGTGCCGGTCGAAAAACTTATCTTTCGAAATCATACACATTTTTTTAGTTCGGAGTCCAAAGTTCAGTGTTCATAGTGCAAATTATAGATTTTACTTTGAACTTTGAACCTTGAACTATGAACTCAATTAGCGAGTCAAATAAAAGTAAGGGTTTTGCGGGATATGCCCCTTTCTTATCTCGAAGTGCAAATATCTGTTTTTGTCCCTTCCCGCTGAACCGACTTTAGCAATGGGGGCACCCCTTTGCACCATGTCCCCTGGCCTTACGAGAATCTCGGCATTCCTGGCATAAACCGTGGAAAAACCATCCCCGTGCTCAATGATAAGCGTTTTCCCATACGACCCGAAACTCTCCGCATAAAAAACGACCTTGCCGCTACGCGCGGCCACCACAGAGGTCGCACTTTGCGGCTCGATATTGATACCTTTATTAATCATGTTATTAAAAGTCTGACCGAACAAAGAAACAATCTTTCCTTTCAGCGGCCAGATGAAATCATCGGAAAAATAGCCTGGGGTGAGGCTCTGGGGCTTTTGTCGGTTGGGAATAAAAATCTGCTGTCCCACCTCGATGCTCGTCGTATCGGTGATGCGATTGATGCGGGCGACCTCATCCAGTTCCACGTTGTACATTTTAGATATTCTCCAGAGGGTTTGTCCCCTCTCTACGCGATGATAAACACCTGGCATGCCGGCCACGACGGGTGCCTGGGGAGCCTTGACAGAAGGCGTTGTGGCGCAACCGGAAAAAGACATAAGGAAACAAAGACACAAGGACACAAGTAAAAATTTTTTCATTAAGGTTTGTCACTCGCGTAACCGCATAAAAATTTTCAAAGAAAATTTTTATGCACGCTCGGGATAAATTCTCGCAAACAACTTATGTTCACTCGCTTCGCTCGTTCCATAAGTTGTGCGCTCATTTAAGCGGGTGAGCGGAATCGAACCGCCATATCTAGCTTGGGAAGCTAGTGTTCTACCACTGAACTACACCCGCAAATTCTGCTGCAAGCTTGCGAGCCGCTGTCTTACTAGTATCGGCGGCGAAGTCCCGCCCGCTATCAATTGCTCCGCGGGAGGAAGCTAGTGTTCACCCCCTGTCCTACACCCGCATGCATTCTTCCATCAATTTTATGGAGCAATACGTCCCACACATCGTGCAAACGTCGGAGGAAGCTGGCCTCGAAGACAGTCGGTAGAGTCTTGCCTTGTCCGGATCGATGGAAAGCTTAATCTGTTTTTTCCAATCTCTCTTACGACGGGCGAGAGACATTTTTCTGTCCCAATCCATTGCACCCTTGATTCCTTTGGCAATATCAGCAGCATGGGCAGCAATCCTGGAAGCCACCACCCCCTGCCTGACATCTTCCGCAGAAGGATGCCTCAAATGCTCCGAGGGTGTCACATAGCATAAAAAGTCGGCTCCGGCACTGGCTGCGATAGCCCCGCCGATGCTGGAGGTTATATGGTCCCAACCGCTGGCCACGTCCGTTACCAAAGGCCCCAGAACGTAAAAAGGAGCTCCCCTGCAAATCTTTTTTTCCAATAGAATATTCTCTTTGATCTCATTCAGCGGAACATGCCCAGGCCCCTCAATCATCACCTGCACATTTCTTTTCATGCAAAGTTTAGCAAGAACGCCCAGAATCGTTAATTCCGAAATTTGGGGCTTATCCGTCGCATCCAGGATAGAACCGGGCCTCAACCCGTCTCCCAGGCTTAAAACTACATCATACTGATAGGCGATATCCAAAACCTTCTCGAATTGCTCGAAAAAAGGGTTTTCGCGCTTATGCCGGATCATCCAATTCGCTAAAATCGCACCTCCCCTCGAAACGATACCCAGAATCCTCTTGTGTCTTTTCAAGACACCCAGGCTCTTTCGGGTCACGCCCGCATGGATGGTAAAGAAATCAACGCCGTCGCGGGCTTGCGATTCCAGAACGTCTAGCACATCATCGAATCCAAAATCAAGAAAATCCTTTTTCTTTCGGGCTGCCTCAACCGCTATCTCATAGATAGGCACCGTGCCCACTGGCACAGAAGATTTTTTAAGAATCTGAATCCTCGTCTGCCTGATAGGGCCTCCCACGCTTAGATCCATGACCGTATCCGCGCCGTAGCGGATCGCGGTAGAAAGTTTAAGAAGTTCTTCTTTGATGCGGGATTTATCTGTCGAGGTACCGATATTGGCATTGACCTTCGTCCTTAAGTTCCGGCCGATTCCGCAGGGAGATTTGAGATGGTGGATCAAATTTTTGGGAATGACGGCCCAGCCTTCTTTGATAGACCTTAAGAGGGACTTTGCGTCCAGGCCTTCGTTTCGGGCAATCTTCCTGACGAGGGGTGTGATGATATTATTTTTTGCGGACTCAAGAAGCGTCATCGGAAATTATGTCTTCGCCTGTTTTTTTTAGAACCTGCGGGAGATTTTTTTTTCAATTTGATAGACGTCGTATCGAATTTTTTTAAATTTAAGAGAACATTTGCGGTTGAGGAGTTTACTGAATTCTTCCAGCACCCTCATCGATTCCTTGACCCTTTGGATGTTGGCGTAAAAAATATCCGGCATGTCTTTTCTTTTTAATTCATGCGCACTGAGCCGACTCCCCACATCCGAACGGATGTTCCTGTGACTTAACAAATCGTTTGATCCGGCGGGAAGCTGCCTGAGGGCGCCGTCAAGAGCATGACGCAGTTTTTTCAGGACGGCGGTGAAGTTGCGGTTGTTGAGTGAAAACCTGACGATTTCTTCGCAAACCCGTAAGCCCTCTTTGGCACGGTTGATGTTAGCGTCGATAATCCTGTAAATGGCTTTAGGTGGAGTTTGCTTTGGCAATTTTCTTAATCAATCGGGTGGTGGAACGCCCCTTTATAAATTTTAGTGTCGCCACTTTTCCTCCGTAAGACCTGACGAATTCAGACCCCACGATACCCTTGCCTTTCCAATCCGCTCCCTTAACAAGGACATCCGGTCTTAAGGCGCGTATGACTTTGAGGGGTGTCGCTTCCCCGAATAAACACACGTAATCTACGCTCGCAAGAGCAGCGACGATACTCAATCGGTCCTTTTGGCCAACCAGCGGCCTGCAAGGGCCCTTGATTTTTTCCACAGAGGCATCGCTATTAAGAGCAACGATAAGTTTATCCCCCAGCTTCTTTGCCTCTTCGAGATATTTGATATGGCCCACGTGAAGAAGATCAAAACATCCGTTTGTAAAAACGATTTTGTTACCCTGTCTGTGCAAGGTGCAGGTCACGCTTTTCAAAGACTTTAAAGTTTTAATCTTGGATGTCAGCAAAGGGCGCCCTCGATTAATTCGCATAAAATATGTCCCACCACAATATGCACCTCCTGCACCCTGGCTGTGACCGGTGAGCCAACCACAAGGGAGGCATCCGCTAACTTTGCCAGTTCGCTGCCGTCAGTGCCTGTCAGCACCACTGTCTTCAAATCCATCTTTTTAGCCTGTTTAATGCCACAGATAACATTCTTGGCCCTGCCGCTGGTGGAAATCCCCACAACTACGTCATTCTTTTGGCCTAAGGCCTCGACCTGCTTGGCAAAGACGACATCATAACCATAATCATTGGCCAAAGAAGTCAGAATGGATGTGTTGGCCGTCAGGGCTATCGCTGCCAGGGCGTTTCTGTCTTTTTTGAAGCGGCCGACTAATTCCGCAGCGATATGCTCGCTGTCGCTGGCTGAGCCGCCATTACCGAAAAGAATCACCTTGCCTTTTTTCTTGAGGCAGTCAATCATCAAATTAGCAATATCCAAGATGTCCCCAATTTTAGTGCGCAATATATCCTCTTTCACAGCTATGCTCTGCAATAACAGATCTTTGACTTTATCTCTCATAGGTCCGCTCCTGTCTTTGCCTACCCGAAAAAGACTTTGGCAATCTCATAGAGCTCCATATCGACGGTTTTTAATTTTTGCACAGCTTCCTCTAACGGTACATCAATGATTTTATTACCGGCTAATGCCACCATTCTGCCGAATTGCTTACTCTTAACGAGTTCCACGGCTTTCACTCCGAAGCGGGTACCCAGGACCCTGTCAAAAGCCGTAGGAGACCCTCCTCGCTGGATGTGGCCAAGGACCGTAACCCTCGTTTCAAAACCTGTCTTTTTCTCAATCTCCTGACCCAGGATCTCTCCGATCCCCCCTAATCTGACATGGCCGAATTCATCCAGCTTCTGTTCCTGTAAGACCATGGTGCCTTCTTTAAATTTGGCCCCTTCGGCCACCACCACGATGCTGAATGTTTTACCCCTGTCGTGCCTTTTCTTGATAAGGACGCAGACTTCTTCGATATCGATCGGCAGTTCCGGAATCAAAATGATATCCGCACCCCCTGCCACGCCGGATTCTATGGCAATCCAACCGGCATGCCGACCCATGACCTCAACCACCATAATACGGTGATGGCTTTCTGCGGTCGTATGCAATTTATCGATACACTCCATCGCCGTGTTAAGGGCTGTATCAAACCCAAAGGTGTAATCCGTGGCCGAGATGTCATTGTCGATGGTCTTGGGTACGCCCACGATATTCTTGAGCCCCTCTTTGATGAGCTTTGAGGCGACCCCCAAGGTGTCCTCTCCTCCTACGGCAATCAAGGCCGAAAGCCCTAATTTTTTATAGTTCGCCAGCACCTGCTGCACGCCTCCTTCTTTCTTATAGGGATTGGTACGGCTGGTTCCCAGGATGGTGCCCCCCTTGGGCAAAATCCCTGATACCGACGATAAATTCAGAGGTATCATGTTGTTTTCCATCAGACCCTTCCAGCCATTTTTTATTCCGATGACCTCATACGATTCGTTAATGCCTTTTCGCACCACGGCCCTGATGACCGGGTTTAATCCAGGGCAGTCACCACCGCCTGTCAGTATGCCTATCTTCTCCATACTTTTGTGACCTCCTTAAGATGGGTTAAATTACAAATCACAATACACAATATTTTTTTAAGATTCATACTCTCCCGTATCCATGAAAAGGAACCGTCGGTTCCTCCTTTTCCGCCTCTCTTCTCTTTCGATCCCTCTCTTCAAGGCCGATGATCTTGGCCACGTGAATCCTGATGATAATCTGCTCCTCTATCCCTAAGACCTCCTGTATCTTGGAGCGGGCGATCTCCTGTAAACGGGAGGTGAGTTCCGGAATGTTGGTCTCTGACTTTAGCACGACCCTTAAATCGACCACGATGCTGCCTTTTTTCGTGGCCCGGACATTAGGCCGTAATTCTTTTATCTCAGGCAGAACTCCGGCGAGCCGACGCACCAGGTCCTCGACAGCCGAAAGCGCGATCGTCACCTGCCCCGTAGAAGTAGGAAAGGCAATGGTTTTTTCCTGCTGGAAGCGCCCCAGGATCAATTGAGCAAATCTAAGACTGATCAATATCAGTAAAGTTCCGGATAGTCCGATGATGAATCTCGTGCTGGCGCTGCCCTGTAGAGAAACGAGCACGTCGCTTAAGGCCTGGGGTTCTAATTGATTCAAGGAAAAAACCACCAAGGCTAAGCCTATCAACGTAAGGACGCTGGCATAAAATATAATCCCTAAGAATCTCATCCGTTACCCCCTTTCTATCCCTTGCACGCTCACATTAATATCTTTGATCATCAGGTTAGTCATCTTTTCCAGAGAGTTTCGCACATTCTCCTGGACTTTTGCCGAGATATCCGGAATATTGTAACCGTACTTGATGACTAATGGGATATCTACCTTGACCTCTTCGTTCTTATTGATCTCGACGCCGATGGCCAAAAGGTTTTTCTGTCCGAAAATCTCCAGGAGCCCGCTTTTCAAATTTCCGCCTACGCGCTTGACACCCTCAATCTCGATAGCGGCAAGGGCCCCAATGGAGGCAATGACATTTTTATGGATCCTGATGGTGCCCAAATCCGTGCGTGTCTCCTCCCTGTTCATCATCCTTCCTCCTCTTTTGACTCCTCTTTCAACATCTCCTGCACAAAATGAGTCGATATCTCATTCTTTAAAAACAGTGGGTTTTCCAACAATCTCAAATGAAAAGGAATGGTGGTCTTAACAGGAGCGATCTCAAATTCGCTCAGCGCCCGGTGCATGACCTTGATAGCCTCAGCCCGGTTGGCGCCGTGCGTGATGACTTTAGCCACCAGCGAATCATAGTATGACGGAATAACGTAGCCCGGATAGATATGCGTATCCACTCTTACGCCAGGGCCACCGGGAAGGATCAGGGACTCGATCCGGCCGGGTGAAGGCATAAAGTCATTCTCAAAGTCCTCTGCATTGATGCGGCATTCGATGGATGCGCCTTTGATACTGACCTGGTCCTGGTGGATCTTCAATTTTTCTCCTGCAGCCCCTTTGATCTGCTCCTTGACCAGGTCAATCCCCGTCACCATTTCGGTCACGGGATGCTCCACCTGGATGCGTGTATTCATCTCCATGAAATAAAAATTATTAAGCCGGTCCAGCAGGAATTCAATGGTGCCCACGCTCGTGTACCCCACGGCCTTAGCGCCCTTCAGGGCCATATCACCTAAACGCCTGCGCAGTTTTTGATCAACAGACGGAGAGGGAGATTCCTCTAGCAACTTTTGGTGCCTTCGCTGGATGCTGCAATCCCTTTCCCCCAGATGAATGATATGGTTGTATCGATCCGCCAAGATCTGTATCTCGATGTGGCGGGGTTTTTCCATGTATTTTTCTATATAGACATCAGGTGTGCCAAAATGGGCCTCTGCTTCTGCCTGGGCGGTCATGAGGCTGGATATGAGTTTCAGGTCGTTATGGCAGATACGCATGCCTCTGCCTCCACCGCCTGCAGCGGCCTTGATGATAACGGGGTATCCTATGGCTTTGGAAACCCTAAGGGCCTCTTCTTTATTTTTGACTATGGAGGCGCTACCGGGAACGATGGGAAGCCCCGCTTTCTGCATGGTGGAGCGGGCGACCATCTTATCTCCCATCAGCCTGATGTTATCAGGTGTCGGGCCGATGAAGGTGATTTTGCAGGACTCGCAGATCTCTGCAAAATGGGGATTCTCCGCGAGGAATCCGTAACCCGGATGGATAGCCTCGACATCGGTTATCTCTGCGGCACTGATGATGGCAGGGATATTCAGATAACTGCTGGAACTGGAGGCTTGGCCTATACAGATGGCTTCGTCTGCCAGGCGCACGTGAAGAGAATCTTTGTCAGCCTGGGAATAGACAGCAACCGTACGTATCCCTAAGTCTTTACAGGCACGGATTATTCTAAGGGCAATCTCGCCCCGATTGGCAATGAGTATTTTGGAGAACACTTTTTAGATTGGTTCGATGAGAAGCATGGACTGACCGAATTCAACAGGTTCGGCGTTATCGACAAGGATCTCGAGAACCTTGCCTTTTATCTCCGATTTGATTTCGTTCATCAGCTTCATGGCTTCAATGATACAGATCACTTGGCCGACTTCAATGGTCTGCCCCACTTCGACGTAGGGGGGGGCCTCGGGAGCCGGGGACCGGAAAAAGGTGCCGACCATCGGAGCCCTGATCTCAACTGTCTTGACTTTCGTCTTATCAACGGGCTCTGCGTAGGATTCTTTCCTAGAGGGGCCTTCAGAGAATCTTTCTTTTTCAACGACAATCGGACCCGTTAAACCTTCGACCCCTGAAGTTGTTTTTTTAAGCCTGATCCGCATGCCGTCTTTTTCTATTTCCAATTCAACCAGGCCGTTCTCATTCATCAGGTTAATCATCTCTTTGATTTCTTTAAGGTTCATAACGCCTCCGTAGACGATAGACGCTTCTTAATTTGCCCTCTCCAGATACTCTCCCGTGCGCGTATCGATCTTTATATCATCTCCCACATCAATGAACAAGGGAACCTGGACCACAGCACCTGTTTCGATAGATGCAGGCTTTGTGCCACTTTTGGCCGTATCTCCCTTTATGCCTGGCTCCGTGTGGACCACCTTGTACTGTATATGATTGGGAAGATTGATATTCAACGTTTCGTGTTTATAGAAATATCCAAAGACTTCCAGATTGTCTTTCAAGAATTTCTGCTTATCGCCGATATTTTCTTCGGAAATGACGATCTCTTCGAAGTTTTCCTGGTCCATGAAATGGAGCATGTCACCTGCCCTGTAGAGATACTGAAGCTTGCGCTCCTCGACATAAGCCTCCTCTATCTTTTCATCCCCCCGGAATGTCTTATCCTGGATACTGGCGTTCTTTAGATTGCGCATTTTAGCCCTGACGAAGGCGGCACCCTTCCCGGGCTTGACGTGCTGGGTATCGACAACCACATAGACCTGCCCATCGACCAGGATGGTGACGCCGGATTTGATTTCATTTATGGA
>JAZDOJ010000016.1:0-13337 GCA_043798795.1 Candidatus Omnitrophota bacterium | reverse complement strand
ACAATTCGGCAGGTATTTATTATATAGGGCCAATGAATAGAGAAAGAATCTGGCAGGTACTTAACAAAGGGCCGATACAGATGAAGAGCAGCCTCCGGTTACCAGGAGTTTTTTTGATGGCCAAAAATGCATTTGATCTTTCTCCCCAATGACGTAAGAATATCTATAACCCATCTTAATGGTTTCAATAAAGGATAGCGCATAAGGAGTTTATCTAGCCGGCGAATGAAGCCTTGTTTAGTCCATACAGCTCGTTTTAATCCCTTTGAAGTCAGTACCCAATTCGAGTCCGTCAATATGCATAAATGCCTATTTCCTCCGGCAAGTTCTAAATTGTAGAGATAATCGGGATGTTGTAAGTCTCTGGCATTTTTCCAATCCCAATTTTTTTGCGGGTCATAGGCATGGTTTTGATGCACAACCGTCATTGCCTTTGTAGCGTCGATGAAAGGCAGCCCTAGAGAGCGGGCGTAGTAGAATATCCAATTGTCATGAAGGGCGCGTCCAATGAGGAAGGGAGGCACTTTTTGAAAGAGCCCCCGGTTAAAAACTAGCACGTCGCCCGATGTGGGAGGATGTAAGGTACCGTTCTTACGCAATTTCTCACATAATATTTGTTCCCAGTGAGCATCAGAAAAATTGATCTCCTCCTGGATATCGAGATCCCAGCGCTGAGCAGACATTAAAAATTTAGGCCACTTTATTCTTGTTATTGCTGGAAGAAAATCGCTCATCAGAATTATATCGGCGCTAAGCCAGGCCATTATATTAAAATGGGCAGAACGCTGCGCAATATCCAGGAATGAATCCATAAGCTTCAGGCCGGATCCATTATAGGCGATATCTGGCTTATGTGCTATATGATACTCATCTGCTACGGCTTTGGTCCCTGGGTCATCTCCGATTAAGATTATTTCACACTTAGGAGTAAGGGCCAACCAGCTTTGTATGGCGTTTCTTTGAATGAGCGCATGATGATTATAAAAGGCTCTGGCGGTAGCCACAATAGTCAACATTGAACATGCTCCGCGTTACGGGATTTCAATACACTATAGTCTTTGCTGTTAGGGGTTTGATATTCTAGAGTATATATGATAAGAGCAAATATTGTCAATAGACGAGTTTGGCTATCTGCCAAAGTTAGGCATCGATGATTATCGGTATCGCTATGGATATAAATCTCAGCTATTTAAAAAGTAATAGAGTGCCATAACAAAGAAGCAGCTGTCCATAGGGGCATAATAACAAAAAGATAATATGGCAGAGGCGTCATGGCGAGTGCATAATTTCACTCAATATAAAAAGTCAATTTCTATTATCCTATTAGTCTATAATGAGGAAGAGATCATTGAAGACGTCATAAAGGGTTTTTATAACAAGGTCATCAGGAATGTGCCAAAGGCAAGATTGATCATTGCAGAAGACGGCAGCACGGACGGGACAAAACGCATACTCCAGCGCTTGATTACAGAAATCCCGTTTCATCTCATTGAGAGCCGATTCAGAAAAGGATATACGCATGCTCTCAAAGATGCGCTCTGTAGTGCGCAAACAGAATTGCTGTTTTTTAGTGACGCTGATGGCCAGCATGAACCAGAAGATTTCTTTAGATTACTTGCTGCCATCGATGATTTTGGTATAGTGAGTGGCTGCAGGGTGAACCGTCGTGATCCGATGCACAGGCTCATTCTATCTAAAATATACAATATGCTGATTTTCCTACTCTTCGGCCTAAGAACAACAGATATTAATTCCGGATTTAAACTCATTACAAAAGAAGTTTTTAATGCGGTGAGGGATGATATCGGCTATTTCGAGTATTGTGCTGCTTCCGAATTAGTTTTACGGGCATATCTGAAGGGATATAAAATTCAAGAACTCCCGGTATGTCACATGCCTCGGGCAGTGAGTAAAACGAAAATCTTCACCACGCCCCAACTCCCCTTTATTGTCGGCAAGTGTATCAAGAGCCTTTTAAAAATAAGATTTGCTTTCCCCTCTAAGCGGATAGCTGCTTAAACTGCATTGTTCTCGCAGGTTGTGCGAGGGACTTTTGCGCAGATGATCACCGGAATATCTTGGGGATGGGGTGCTGGACGAGCAGTTACACTAAATAAAAGAAATCAAGCGCTGAATATGACCTTGACGTTAAAATTTAAGAGGAGTATAATCACTTAACTATGCTTTTAGGAGTACATGTTTCGGGGCAGCGAAAGCTCAGCGAGACGTTAGAACATGCCCATAAACTCGGCTGCAACACCATGCAGATATTCTCGCGCAGCCCCCAGCGCTGGCGGGATAAATTTTTAGATAATAAGGAGATAGAGGAATTCAACTACAGGCAAGAACGATTCAAGATCAAGCCCGTCTTTATCCACATCCCTTATTTAATCAATCTTGCCTCACCCAACCCCAGGCTTTATAATGCCTCTATCGAGGCTTATATCGAAGACATCTTAGAGGTCAGCGCTTTAAAAGTTAATTATATCGTCACCCACATGGGCAGCCACAAGGAGACCTCTGAGGAAGCGGGGCTCAAAAGGTTGATTGACGCTCTCAATACTATTTTAGAAAAGACCAAGCATACCCGCGTGGGGATTCTATTGGAGAACACCTCTGGTTCCGGCTCCTGGCTGGGGTATAAATTCAGCCACCAAAGGACTATCCTAGAGAATTTAGAGCATAAAGAGCGCGTCGGTCTTTGTTTTGATACAGCCCATGCGTATTTGGCCGGCTATGATATCGCTACAAAAGAGGGATTGGAAGATACTCTTAACGAAATAGACAGAATGGTAGGTGTGGGGCTTATTAAGCTTATCCATCTGAATGACGCCAGGGATAAACTGGGCTCCCATCATGACCGGCACGAGAATATCGGCAAAGGCTACATCGGTAGGGAGGGGATGAGGAGGATCGTCAACCACCCCCTATTAAGAGGCCTGCCTTTTATTTTGGAAACCCCTAAGAGTGTGGATGATAAGCTTGACGTCGTAAATTTAAAGACGGTCAGGAGCCTGCGAAGGGGCTCGTAACCTTATGGTTTACAAGCTATTAGTGGTTGATGATGATAAAGAGATCGTGGAGACGTTGAAGAGCCGGCTCGCCAGAGAAGGTTATGAGGTGGCGGTGGCGTTTGACGGAGAAGAGGCCCTGGTTAAGGTCAAAGAAGAGAATCCGGACGTCATTCTTTTAGACCTTATGATGCCCAAACTGAACGGCTTTGAAGTCTTAAAGCATATCCGGGAGAATTTCAAGGATAAATGGAGGCCGATCATCATCATCAGCGCTACGGGTGAATTGGATGCCGTCAAAAAGTCTTACAGTATGGAGGCGGACCATTATTTAAGCAAGCCCATCACCATGGATAATATCTTACGCGGCATCAGGATCATGATTTCCCTTATCCCCGCAAGAAAAGAAACATGAGCTATTCCTTCAAGAAAATAGAAGAGAAATGGCAGAAGGCCTGGGAGAAGGAAAAAATCTTTTCCGCTCAAGGCGATTCGAACAGGAAGAAGTACTATCTTTTGGAGATGTTTCCCTATCCATCGGGAAAAATCCATATGGGCCACGTGAGAAACTATACTATCGCGGATGTGGCTGCGCGCTTTAAGATGATGCACGGCTACCTCCTGCTGCATCCCATGGGGTTTGATGCCTTTGGCCAGCCCGCGGAGAACGCGGCCATAAAAAATAAAACCAGGCCCGATACATGGACTGATAGATGTATCAATGAGATGAGGCAGGAACTCAAAAAAATGGGTTTCTCCTACGACTGGGAAAGGGAAGTCGCCACTTGCGACAGCAGCTATTATAAATGGAATCAGTGGATATTCCTGAAAATGTTGGAAAGAGGCCTGGCTTATAAAAAAGTCTCATCCGTAAATTGGTGCCCTCAGTGCGAGACGACGCTAGCCAATGAAGAAGTCATTGAAGAGGCCTGCTGGAGGTGTAAGACGCAGGTCCAGCAGCGGGAGCTGGAGCAGTGGTATTTGAAGATCACAGATTATAAGGAGCGCCTTTTAGAGGACCTTAAACAACTCACCACCTGGCCGGAAAGGGTCATCACCATGCAGGCCAATTGGATTGGTAGGAGCCAGGGAGTTAACATATTCTTTCGCTTGAAAGATAGGGATACCATTATTCCTGTTTTTACCACGCGCGTGGATACGATCTTTGGGGCCACATACATTGTTTTAGCTCCGGAACACCCTTTGGTCAAAGAGATGATCAAGGGCAGGCCGCAGGAGAAAGAGGTTTTAAGATTCCTGGATAAAGTCACTAAAGTCAGTAAGGCCGTGCGCCAGGCCAATGACGTAAAGAAAGAGGGAGTTTTTACCGGTTGTTTTGCCATCAATCCTGTGAATCAGGAAGAAGTGCCTGTCTGGGTGGCTGACTACGTGTTAATGGAGTATGGAACAGGTGTGATCATGGCTGTGCCCACGCATGACCAGAGGGATTTTCTGTTTGCCAAAGAGCACAATTTGCCAATGAGGATCGTCATAGAAAATCCAAAATCCAATGGTTCGACTCCGCTCACCATTGGCACTGAGCGAAAGCGAAGTGCCAAGATCCAAGATCCAAAAGACCTGACCGAGGCTTACGAAGGTGACGGAATACAGGTCAATTCGGGACAGTTTAATGGTTTGCCTAATCAGCAAGCCCAAATAAAGATGGCGGAGTGGATGCAAGATACGGATATCGGTGCCATCGAAACGCATTGGCGTCTCAGGGACTGGCTGGTTTCGCGCCAGAGATATTGGGGAACACCTATTCCTATCATCTATTGTTCCCAATGCGGGATTGTCCCTGTGCCTTATGAGGATTTACCTGTTGAACTACCGAAAGAAGTGCCCTTTACAGGGAAAGGAGGCAGTCCTTTAGGAAAGGTCAAAAAGTTCATAGAAGTTAAATGTCCGCAGTGTAAAGGCCCTAGCCGTCGCGAAACAGATACCATGACCACTTTTTTTGATTCCTCCTGGTATTTTTTAAGATTCTGTTCCCCGCGCTTTAACCAGGCCCCGTTTGACCAGAAGGAGGCCCGTTACTGGATGCCTGTGGATCAATATATCGGCGGGATAGAGCATGCCATTCTGCATTTATTGTATTCGCGCTTTTTTACCAAATTTTTCAAAGATTTGGGAATGATTGAGTTTGATGAGCCGTTTCAGCGGCTCCTGACACAGGGGATGGTTTTAAAAGACGGCCGGGTGATGTCTAAGTCGTTGGGCAATATTGTGGACCCGGATTCTATTATCCGCGAGTTTGGCGCCGATTCTTTAAGATTATTCATTCTCTTTGCAGCTCCGCCCGAGACGGAATTGGAGTGGGAGGAGCGAGGATTAGAAGGCGCCTTCAGATTTTTAAACCGGGTCTGGCGTATTCAGGAAAACTTGAAGGAAAAAGCTGATCCAGCCCTGGTTAGAACGCTTCATAAGACCATAAAAAAAGTTACCGAGGATATCGAGGCCTTTAAATTCAATACGGCTATTGCCAGTATCATGGAGCTAACTAATGCGATTTACCAGCTGGGGGCAGATAAAGAGGTTTTTAGGGATTTGATCTTGCTGCTTAGCCCATTTGTTCCGCATTTTGCTGAAGAGCTTTGGCAGGGCCTGGGGCAAAAGGAGAGCATCTTTAAGCAAGATTGGCCTAAGTTTGACCCTGGTTTTTTGATCGAGGAGACCATTACCATCGTTATCCAAGTGAATGGTAAGTTACGTTCCAAAATAGATGTGCCTGCCGATATGACGGAAGATAAACTCAAAAAATTGGTTCTTCATGATGAAAAATTAGCCCCTTGGATTCAGAATAAGCCCATCAAAAACTTCATTATCGTCCCCCAGAAGCTCGTCAACCTCGTCCTCTAACCTCTAACCTTTAACCTCAAAGCGTTTCTAAATTTGTTCTCAAAGCGTTTCTAAATTTGTGCTCAAACCTGCTTTTCGATTGTTCTCAAAGCGTTTTTGCTTTTGTGTTCAAAGCAGTTTTCCGATTGGATTTAGAAACGTTTTCCGATTGGGTTTAGAAACGTTTTGAGATGGGGGAAAAAGATGGTTAGATTTGGCGCTTTCTTGCGTCTATTAGAGGTGGAGGTAGATCTATGTTGCCATTGACCAAGCAGGAACGTCAGGTCATTTTGTTTCTCGCCGCCGTGGTCCTCTTGGGGCATGGCATTCGTTTTCTGAAGACCCATCATTCCGATAAAAAAATCGCCGCTTATTTTTTTACAGAAGATCTGGGCAAGGTCAATCTCAATACAGCCTCTCAAGAATTGCTGATGAGCGTATCCGGGATAGGGTCTGTATTGGCCGGACGCATCATTGACTATCGGCAGGAAAAAAGAGGTTTCGGCAGCATTGACGAATTAAAGAATATAAAAGGGATAACCGATTATCGTTTTGGATTGATAAAGAATCATTTAATTGCAAAATAATGAAAAGGCCCCTGGTCAGCCTGGCCATCCTTTATGCCCTGGGTATTTTCTTTTCTGCGCAAATAAGAATCTCGTTATTTCTCCTTTGCGTCATTTCAGCCGTATCCCTGATTCTCTGTCTTTTTTTCTCAAAAAATACCCGGTTTTTTAATATCTTTTTATCCGTATTTATATTTCTCTTGGGAGTCACAGGATTAAAGAACTCTCAAACCTTAAGCCAAAACCATATTTCTCGATTTTTTCGTTTTAAAAATGAACCCTCTGTCATCAAGGGTTATATCGCGAATCAGCCTTTTTCTGATAACCATAAGACCTCCTTTGTATTAAGGACAGAGGCGGTCAAAGACGGGGACCACAGTTATTCCTGCGAAGGCAATATCCTTGTGCAATTAAGGGTTGCGAAGAAATTGTTTTATGGGGAAGAATTAATCCTGCGAGGCAGATTATATCGCCCCATCGGGGGTTTGAGTGCCTCTGGCCGCAGTTACAGAGATTATCTATATGATCGGGACATCCGCTTGATGATGAAGGTAAAAACAGAGGCGGATCTGGTCCGCTTGCATAAAACAAGAGGTTTTATCTTTAAGCGGCTTGCTTTTTGGCTTAAGGCTAAGATGGAGAAGATTCTAATTCGTGACACCTCTTCCTTGACACAAGGTATTCTTGGTGCGGTGATCCTGGGAGATAAGAAACGAGTGCCCCGGTTCGTCCACAATATCATGATGAAGTCCGGAACCCTCCACATCCTTGTCGTAAGCGGCCTTCACGTGGGAATAGTCGGTTTTATGATTCTGTTCATTCTGAAGTTGCTGGGGTTGGCCAGAAGGAGCCGTTCTTGCATAGCCATCCTAAGCCTTGTGATCTATTGTTTCATGACAGGCGCTTCGACTCCTGTTGTGCGCGCTACCATCATGGCCACCCTCTTGCTCTTGGGTTCTATGCTCAAAAGAGAGCCGGATATCCGCAATTCTTTAGCCTTGGCTTTTCTTTTTATTCTGCTAATCAATCCGCGCCAGTTGTTCGATGTAGGTTTTCAGCTTTCCTTTGCCTGCGTTACTTCCCTGATCTATTTCTACCCTAAGATGAGGGTGTTTTTTAGAATCCAACAGATACGCTTTGCCTGCCTTAGATTTCTGTTGGATGGCGCCCTTGTTTCTTTATCCTGCTGGCTGGCGACCATGGGGTTTGTTGCCTATTACTTCAGGATGTTCTCGCCTGTAACCGTGCTGGCGAATCTTCTGATTGTGCCTTTAGCCGCTTTAATGACTCTGTGCGGTTTTAGCCTCATAGGAATAGGCAGCTTTTTCGCAGGCCTGGTTCCGATTCTTGCCAATACCTGTGATTTTTTGGTTGCCGCCCTGGTTAGGCTGAACACTTTTCTGGTTAACTTGCCTCTGGCCTTCTTTTATCTTGGTTGACAACCCTCCATATATGTGTTAAATTATGCCCTATGAGACGTTTAAGCTCGATCATACTGATTCTTCTCTTGGGCTTATCCCTGAAACCCGCCTATCCTTACTGGATTTGGACTCCCAGGACTGGTAAGTGGGTCAATCCTAAGAATGTTACCAAATCCACCCCCCAGGAGCAATTTGAGGTGGCCAGATCTTTCTATGAAGGGAAGCAATATGAGGAAGCCAAGCGAGAGTTTAAAAAACTGATGCGGGCTTTTCCCAAGGCGGTGGAAGCTGCTGAAAGTCAGTATTATCTTGGCCTCATAGAAGAAGCCGAAGGCAATCTATATGAAGCCTACCTGAATTACCAGAAACTGATCGACAAGTACCCCTTTTCAGAAAGGATCCAGGAGGCGATCGACAGGGAATATAAGATCGCAGAGGCCTTCATGGCCGGAGAGAAGCGCAAGGCTTTAGGCATGGCCTTGCCTGTGGAGCATCCTGCCATAGAGATATTCAACAAGGTTATAGAAAATTCATCTTATGGGCCCCTGGCTCCCAAGGCCCAATACAAGTTAGGGTTGGTCTTAAAGAGCCTGATGAGATATTTCGAAGCGGAGGATGCTTTTAATAAAGTCATTTCCAGTTACCCCGATAGTGAATGGGTAGAGGCATCCAAATTCCAGATTGCCGCCTGCAAGGCTGCTGTTTCGCGAGGTTCTGATTACGACCAGGGCGCTACGCAGGAGGCTAAAGAAAAGTTTGAGGAATTCTTACTGGAGCATCCGGATGCGGTCTTATCGCGGGATGCGGAAAAAAAGATCAGTCAGCTCAAAGAGAAAGAAGCTGAAGCCAACTTCAATACCGCCAGATTCTACGAGAAACAAAAGGCCTTTGAAGCCGCCAGATTGTATTACAGCGAGGTGATTGACCAATATTCTGATACCCCGTGGGCAGCTCAGGCCATGGAGAGAATGAAGATGCTGGAGAATAAAAAATGATTTATCAAAGATGGTGCAAGTCGGGGATTAAGGTGACAGAGATTATTTTTTTATGCGCGTTGATGGCCGGTTGCGGTTATACCACACGCTCCATGATAGCAGATAAGTATAGGACGATATACATCACTCCTTTCGAAAACAAAATAGATGTCACCCAAGAGGCCTATGCCGCCAATAAGTATAGAATCTACCGGCCCACTTTGGAAACGGATATCACCCGCAGTGTGAACAATAAATTCTTAACGGACGGGAATTTAAAACCCATTCAGGAGGAGTCGGCGGACTTGATACTCAAGGGTGAGCTGGTGGAATTCCGCAGAGACCCTTTAAGGTACACCGAAAGCGACGAAGTCGAAGAGTACCGCATCAATATCGTCGTCAACCTTATTCTCTACGATAGAAAAGAAAATGCCGAGCTCTGGCGGGAGAACAATTTTACCGGCGATGCGACCTATTTTACCACGGGCTCCCTTGCCAAATCAGAAGATACGGCCGCAAGCGACGCCTTAAGCGACCTGGCGCGCCGGATTGTCGAGCGCACCGTTGAGCAGTGGTAAGGCCATGGTTTATTTATTCATCGGAGACGACAGTGCCTCCAAGAATGCAAGACTCAAGGCCCTTAGACACGAGGAGCTCCAGAAGAGCACGGAACCTTTTAACCTAGATATCCTCTATGCCACGTCCTTATCCCGAAAAGACCTCCAAGAGAAGCTGATTTACCTGCCTGTCAAGAGTTCCCGAAGGTTGCTGGTGATAAAAGAGGCGCAAAACTTAAAAGGTGAAGTCCAGGATTTTATCCTTGAATACCTTCAAAGGCCGAAGAAACAGATTATCCTTGTCTTAGACGTCAGCCAACCGCAAAAATCGCAAGCCTTTACCCGCCAACTCTTCAGGTATGCCAAGGTCATCCGTTTCAAAGAGACAAGGCCTGCGGATACCTTTACCCTGAGCCGCTTGATAGAGTTAAGAAAGCCGGGCACAGCGCTTCGTCTTTTGAATCAGCTTTTGAAAAACGGCGAAAGGCCAGAAAGAATCCTCGGAGGATTAAGGTATGCCTGGGAGAAAGATACAGCTCCCCCTGTGGAGATGAAAAGAAAGCTGCATCTTTTACTCCTTTGCGATATTGACATAAAGACAGGACGGCTTAAGCCCCTTTTTGCTTTAGAGAAACTTGTGGTGGGTTTATGCGGCTCTGGTAAGCCTCTTCGTTAGCCGGGATTTTCTTCGGTCGGCTGTGCGGGGATGGATGATTCTTTTCTTAGCGGCCTTATCCAAT
The DNA here is from genome assembly GCA_043798795.1 of Candidatus Omnitrophota bacterium. Classification (GTDB taxonomy): domain Bacteria; phylum Omnitrophota; class Gorgyraeia; order Gygaellales; family Profunditerraquicolaceae; genus JBDRKE01. The sequence continues at coordinate 3,230 of JAZDOJ010000016.1, read as the reverse complement.
TGCGAGAATACCTTTCCCAGAATGGATTGGGCTTCGGCGGCATTCTTCGCGGAAAGGAGGGCTAGAAATTTCTTTATGGTTCTTTTGAGCTGCTGTTTGACCTTCAGGTTCCTGAGGTGCCTTTTTTTATTCTGACGGTTACTCTTTAAAGAAGTTTTGCGTCTGGGCATATCTCCTCCCTATTTAGGAGGTGATTCTATCACAATCCGATGGTTATGTCAACAGACAAATCCCCGAATTTAACACCCCATAAGACGATTGCCCGTTCCGCAGGGCTCATAGGTCTGGCGACGCTGTGTTCGCGCATCCTTGGTTTTATCCGCGACATCATCATCGCCAGGCTTTTCGGCGTCTATGTATACGCCCAGGCCTTTGTCATTGCCTTCAGGATCCCCAATCTTTTCCGTGATTTAGTGGGGGAGGGCGCGACTCACGCAGCCTTTGTCCCGGTGTTTAGCGAGTACGCGGTCAAGCACACCCAAGAAGAATTCTGGGAGCTCGCCAATGTCGTGTTGAATTTCTTATTAATCATCCTGATGTCGCTGACACTTCTGGGGATATTGTTTTCTCCCGTAATCGTCAGGGCCATTGCCCCGGGGTTTATGGCGTCGCCGGAAAAGCTGGAAACGACCATCCGTTTGAACCGCCTGATCTTTCCTTATATTTTACTGGTGAGCCTGGCCGCCTATTCTGCGGGTATCCTCAATTCTTTAAAGCATTTTTCCGTGCCTGCCTTTGCGCCCTGCCTCCTGAATATTTCTATCATCATCTTTGCCCTCATTTTTGGAGAAGGTATCAGCGGTCTGGCCTTGGGCGTTTTGGTAGGAGGTGTTTTGCAGCTAGTCCTTCAGATACCCGTCCTCTATAAAAAAGGATTCAGGCTTCATCTCTTTAGGCGTTTTCGGCATCCGGCAGCCACCCTCATGGGAAAACTCATGTTGCCCCGGCTGTTAAGTTCCTGTATTTATCAATTAAATAATTTCGTAGATTCCATATTCGGCTCTTTGAGCTGGATTGTCGGAGAGGGAGGAGTGGCTGTTTTGTATTTTTCCTACAGGTTGGTTCAGTTTCCACTAGGTGTTTTCAGCCATGCGCTTTCCCAGGCCATCCTTCCTACCTTATCGATTCAGGCGTTAGAAGATACCTCCGCAAGATTAAAGGAGACCCTTTCATGGGGGTTACGGGCGACATTTTTTGTGCTGTTGCCGGCTTCCATAGGCTTGATGATCCTGGCGCACCCTATCATTTCTACCCTTTTCGGGGGAGGCCGGTTTGATCCGGCCTCCGTTTCTATCACGGCAGAGGTCTTATTTTTTTACAGCATAGGTCTATTTGCCTACGGCGCCACCCGGATACTGCAGAACGGTTTTTTTGCCTTAAAGGATACAGTGACTCCTGCCAAAGTAGCAGGGTTAGCCCTTGTGGTTAATGTGGTTTTAAATGCCCTGCTCATGTTTCCCTTGAAGGTCGCGGGGCTTGCCCTGGCCACTTCCTTATCGGGCATCAATACCTTTTTTATCTTATTTTGGTTGTTAAGAAAGAAACTGGGGGGGGTTGGGGGCCGAAAGATCGCCCTGTCCTTTTTACGTATTCTTTTGGCCAGCTTCTGCATGGGGGCCGTATGCTTTCTTGTTTCCAAGGGCGCCTTTCCGGGAGACAGTTTGCTGAATAAGATTATGAATCTGAGCCTTTCCCTGATTTCAGGCTTTCTATCTTATGCAGTTTTCTGCTTTCTCTTTGGGGTTTCTGAGATGAGGCAACTGTGGCAGTGGTTGAGAACTAAACTGACTTTATGAGGAACGCCCATAGGTTGAAAAAGATTATTGAAAAGGTGCCGGATACGAGTGGGGTGTATCTGATGAAAGATAAGGATGGATGCGTGATTTATGTGGGTAAGGCCAAGTCTTTAAAGAAACGCCTGAATAGCTATATGGGAAGAGACCTGGACACAAAGACGCTGATGTTGATGGCAAATGTCAGTGACATCGAATACAGGCTTACCCCCACGGAAAGCTTAGCTCTGCTTCTTGAGGCGAGCCTCATCCATAAATACCATCCCAGATACAATATCTCATTACGCGATGACAAAAGTTTTCCCATGGTCAAAATTACCCATGAGGCATTTCCGGCCATCTGCATCACGCGAAAGATTGAGCCGGACGGCTCCAGGTACCTTGGCCCTTACACCAGCGCCGGCCTCCTCAGGGAGGCCTTGAAGATCATCAGGAGGCACTTTCCCTATCGCTCCTGCAGAGAGCTTCCCCGTAAGGCCTGCATCTATTACCGCATAGGGCTCTCGCCGGGTCCTTGCATCGGAAAAATAAGCAGGAGAGAGTACGCCAGGACGATAAAAAATATCACCATGCTTTTAGAGGGCCGCGGGCCAGAGGCCCTGATTAAAAGACTGTCCAGGCAAATGAAGCAAAGCTCCAAGTCTCAAAGGTACGAAGAAGCCGCTCGCATGAGGGATCAGATAACGGCTTTAGGGGCTCTCGGTGAAACTCACGCGGGTTCGGGAAACCAGGAAGAATCGGAGGATTTGAAAAAACTTCTTCACTTAAGAAAGCTCCCCGAACGCATTGAGGCCTTTGATATTTCCAACATCAGGGGCCAGGAAGCCACAGGCTCCATGGTGAGTTTCTACAGAGGGATTCCCGATAAAAATAATTACCGAAAGTTCAGGATCAAGACCGTGCAGGGGGTTGACGATTACAAGATGCTTGCCGAGGTGGTGCGCAGGCGCTATCGAAGGCTCAAGGAGGAAGATTTACCTTTGCCGGATTTAATCCTGATTGACGGAGGCAAGGGGCATCTTTCGACGGTGCAGGAGGAACTTAAAGGGTTAAAATTAAATATCCCCCTGGCCAGCATCGCTAAGGAAGAAGAAAACCTGTATGTAACAGGCAGAGCCCTTCCTATAAAATCAACACGGGATACAGCAGGATTGAACCTCATCCGCCGGGTGCGTGATGAAGCACACCGTTTCGCCGTTGCATACCACCATGTATTAAGAAGAAAGAGGATCATCGGCAAGTGACAGATCAACGAAAATATGACCTCTTTTGCTAAAAAAGTTTACCGGGCGGTATTAAGTATACCTTTTGGACAGGTGCGTAGTTACAAATGGGTCGCCCGAAAAGCAGGCTCTCCCCGCGCGGTTCGCGCCGTAGGCAGCCTTTTGAAAAAGAACCCCTGTCCTTTTATGATTCCCTGCCATCGCGTGATCAAAA
>JAZDOJ010000004.1:0-2712 GCA_043798795.1 Candidatus Omnitrophota bacterium | reverse complement strand
GCGATATTTCAAGCGGAGCGGAATGCCAGGTCCTATTCCGTATTATCGGCGGCCCTCTGCCAAAAGGGAAATACCGGTTAAAATTTGATATGGTTAATGAGGGCAAGTTCTGGTTTGAAGACTTAGGGATATTGCCTCCTGTAAGTTATATCGAGCTTTGATATGCATAATGATTCATAACGTCCAGGAGATCCTTTGCGTCATGAACTCCTTCCTTCTATGAAATCTGTCGAATTCCTGACAATAAGTTTATTGGTTCTTGTTCTTTGCACGACTTTTTATGCCATCGCACGGCACGCATGTATTCAGGCCTCTCCTGATGCGGATTGGTGGCATGTTTACTCTACGCTTCAGCTTCAGATAACGCGCCTTTTAGGTTTAAACCCAGGGGGATTATGGGATGGAGGATATTTGTTTCCATTTCATAAAGTCAGCATACTCACTACGGAGCCGGCATGGGGTGTTTCTTTGATGTTGGTTCCGTTCTGGCTGGTTACCAGTAACATTTTCTTTATTGTTGGGATAGCGGGCTGGGTCGCATTAGTATTAAGCTGGATTGCCTCGTACTGGTTTGCAAAAGGATTGGGGTGCAATCGGCTGTATGCCTTTTTTGCGGCTATGACCTTTTCTTTGTCCAATGCCAGCACAGCGCTTATATCTCAACGGTATCTCTTCTGGACGTTTTTTCTGGTTCCTTTTTCCGGGTATTTCTTGATAAAACTTTTCCAGACGCGAAAGTTTATCTGGGGGGCGCTGTTTGGTTTATCGTATGGATATTTAGGCTGGTGCTCAGCGCACCTTTTTCTTATGGGAGGGGTCTTTTTTTTGGCTTTTGCCCTTTGGCAGCTTTGTATTGATCATTTTGAAAGAAAATTGCTAAAATCAATCCTCCTTTCTCTTGCTATCGCTTTTATTATCTGTTCCCCCGTTTACATCTCCATGTTTTTGGTGCATAGAGCTTTTGAAAGGTCCAGCGCCATTACCAGTCAATTCCATTATGCGACCAACGGCTTTAATATCTTCTTTAATTCCTTGGAGAGGCCGTTTAATTTCCTGAAGAATCTGAATTTAAGGCCGTTTCGAAAGGGAGAGGTTGAGATCGGTATTTCTTTTGTTGTGTTCCTGACAGGCTGCTTTTATTTTTTAAAAGAGATTCTCTCTCCTGTAGGGAGAAAGAAAAAAGAGAGGCATCCGGCTGTTTTGGGTTTTTATTACCTGACCCCCGGTCTCTTGACAGGGGCTAATCTTTTATGCTTGAATCATTTCAGACCTCTTACGGGCCAAGGTGTCGATATCGTCTGGACAGCCGCCTTTTATTTGTTCTTAGGGTTGCCCGTCATTTTCTTTAGGGACAGGATTATTTGTGCACTAAAGAAAAAAAATTTTTTCTTTTTGTCACTGGGCGTATTTTTTGCTTTTCTAGCATTTGGCCCCTATTATCTGTCTCCTGAAAATAAGCTGGTTCCTTCCCCCGTGATCATGCTTTTGGCTTTTGTGCCGGGATTCTCTGGAATCAGGGCTATAGCCCGCTGGGGACTCCTTTTTTCTTTTTCTGTGTCTCTTGGCGCAGCTTTGGGTCTATCCGGACAGAAAAAGAGCCTTGCAGGGAAATTCATTGTTTCTTTCGTCATCCTGGCTGCTTTTCTTGAGATGTTCCCGGGGGTATATTGCGGTCCATTGCCGCCCCTGAAACTGTATGAATGGAGGCCGAGGGAAGTGGATATATTCTTGAAACAACAACCAAAGGAAGGCGCTGTGCTTGAGCTGGAGACTTACCCTATCCGTGATATTAAAAACCTCGGTTATGAACTTTATTCCAGTCTGTACCACAAAAGACCGCTTCTGACGGGGTATGGACCTGTTATTCCTCGAGTGACGCTCGATTATCTTTATGAAACCGATGGAACGCTTGATGCCGAAAGGGTTGCCTCGTTACGTAAATTCGGGGCGCGTTACTGGGTCCTGCATTTGGATAAATGGCCTCAAGAACAGAAATTTGATCCGCCGGAAGATTTCTACGGACTCCGTCGCGTGGCCGTGTTTAACGGAGGCAAGACCTTGGTTTACGAAGACCCAGATCCTAAAATAGCGGTTACGCCCCATGGATTAATCAAATAGGATTTCAGTTATGCAGAAGGAGAGGTAAAAAAAGATGAAGCTTCTCTTAACTTGCCCACCCATATTTAATCACGTTTATACGCCCTCTTTGCCTCTGGGGTATCTGAAGGCCTACGTGCAAAAGTACGCAGAGATTGAGGTGAAGGCGCTGGACCTGGAATATTCTTATTTTTCCTCACCCTTTATAAAAAAGAGGGCTTATCTTTATTTTGACAAGATGGCCTTTAGGGACCATAGCATGAAGGAAGAGGAGAGGCCTATTTATGATAAGTTTGTCAGCCAGATCATCGCCGAAAAACCGGATGCCGTGGGGTTTCGGGTCGCACACTCTAATTTTCAAATAACCAGGTATATCTCCCAGAAATTAAGATATCTTTGCCCTAAAATCTATATCATTTACGGGGGGAGGTATTATTGTGTCAGAGAGCCCTATCGTCCGTGGATTGCCGACTGGCATAAGAATTTTCCGGATGTCGATTGCATTATCAAGAATGAGGGGGAGGAGACCCTCTGCGAGATCGTCAAAACGCTTAAGAGCGGCCTGAAGCCCACCTTTTGCAAGGGGGCGACCTTGCGCAGCGACAATGGCGCTAT
>JAZDOJ010000009.1:0-17738 GCA_043798795.1 Candidatus Omnitrophota bacterium | reverse complement strand
TGGGTCTCTGGGCGTTGATCTGTTGGCCCACTTCAGGAACTTCACACCCCTGGCCGTTATCAGTGCCGGCCTGATAGACGGAGTGAACCCTTGCGCCTTTACCGTGATTGTTTTCTTTATTTCATTCCTCACCCTGCAGGGATACAGGAAAAGAGAATTGATCGTGATCGGGACCGGTTTCATTTTCTCTGTATTCCTGACGTACCTCCTCATTGGCCTCGGGTTATTTAATTTTCTTTACCAACTTAAAGGTTTCTGGGCCGTCACCAGGGCCTTTAATATCTCTATCGGTGCCTTCAGTATCATCTTGGGGTGCCTCGCCCTCTATGATTTTGTCAAATACAGAAAGACCAAGGAGACCGAAGGGTTGCTGCTGCAGCTGCCGGCTGCCGTGAAAAGGCGCATCCAATATGTTATTGGTTTGCATTACCGAAAAACCACGCCGTCTTCTTCTGGGCGACCCGAAAGGCAAAAACACATCCTTGCGTTGACCCTCACGGCGTTTGTGACAGGCTTCCTCGTTTCTATTTTAGAAGCGGTTTGCACGGGCCAGACGTACCTACCCACGATCAGCTTTATCCTGAAGACGACCGTACTTAAATTACAGGCGCTCTTTTATCTTTTGGTTTATAATTTTATGTTTATCGTGCCCCTGGGAATCATATTTGTCCTGGCTTTGATGGGAGTTGCCTCGCAGCAGTTCGCCGCACTCCTGAAGAAACACCTTTTAACCATAAAGATCCTGATGGCACTCCTCTTTTTCGGCTTTGGGCTCTTTTTAATCTGGAGGGCTTGATGAAAAGATTGTTCCTGCTAGGAGTCACCCTTGGTTTTTCCTTTATTTTCTTAGCATGCGGTCAAAAGCAAAACGTGCAAAGCCAAGACGCTCCCATCAGGCCAGATTTAGCCCCGCTGGATGATGAGGTCTGGGATTTTCAAGACGTGACCCAAGGAGAACTCGTGACGCATGAGTTTCTCTTTAAGAATGATTCTCAGGATACGCTGAATATCAAAGAGGTGACCACCTCCTGCGGGTGTACGGTCTCTGAGGTTAAGAAAAGGACCCTTTTCCCGAATGAAGAGACTGTTATCGATGTGAAATTCGATAGTAAGGGTTACAAAGGCAAGGTGCAGCAATTCATCTACGTGCAAACCGATAGCCCCGAGAGGCCTGTGGTCAGGTATATAATAAAGGCGAACGTCGTCAATCGCTGAAATCTTAAAAAAATCGATTTTAAAAGGAGGTTTAGAAATGTTCTGGCTCCGATTACGCATGATGCTCTTGCTGGGTATCCTTTTTGCCATCCTCTATGCGGCCGCAACCATGATCGGTTATACGATGGGGATAAGCAATTTCTATTTTTATCTGGGACTCTCTTTGGTGTTTATGTTCATCCAGTATATGATCGGCCCCAAGCTGGTTGAATGGATGATGCGCGTCAAATACATCAAACGGGAGGAAAATCCCCGTCTGTTTCAGATGGTGGAAAGCTTAAGTGTCAGGGCCGGCATCCCCATGCCTAAGATCGGGATTGCCCAAATAGCCCTGCCGAACGCCTTTGCTTTTGGCCGTGGCATAAAAGACGGCCGGGTGTGCGTGACCGAGGGAATCCTCAGGCTACTCGATGAAGATGAATTAAAAGCGGTGCTCGGCCATGAGTTGAGCCACCTGAAGAACCGCGATGTTCTCACCATCACGCTTCTTTCCGTTATCCCCATGATCATGTACCGCATTGCCTGGCATTTTTTATTCTTTGGCCGCAGGCGCGACAGCCGGGGAGGTAACACCGCCCTTATCGGCCTAGCGGCTTTCCTGTTTTATTTTATTACCAATCTGCTGGTGCTTTATGCCTCGCGTATCAGGGAGTATTTCGCGGACAGGGGCTCTATCCTTTTGGGAAACCAGCCTTCGAGTCTGGCTTCGAGCCTTTATAAGCTGGCATACGGTTCAGCCCGGATGAATAAAGAATCGTTGAAAGAGGTGGAAGGATTAAAGGCCTTCTTTATGAATGATCCTTCTGTCGCGCACCGTGAAATCAAAGAACTGGCTCAACTCGACATGGACAAGAGCGGACACATTGACCGTTCGGAATTGGAGCTCTTAAGGACCCAAGAATTACATTTGAATTTTCAGGATAGATTGCTGGAACTCCTAAGCACTCACCCTAATATGCTTAAGCGCATCAAGAGCCTTTCCGAATACAGGCCTTAAACTCCACGTTTTTGCCGTTCTCGTTTTTCTTTAATTTATTGACAGAAGGATAGTTATATTCTATAATTATGATTCTATGGAGCTTAATGAAATCATAGAACAGAGAAGGTCCAAGTTGGCCTCGTTAAAAGAAAAGGGCTCTGGCGGATATTCCAGCCCCAGGCTCACTCTTTCTGAAATCGGCAGCCTTTTGGTCAATTTTCAGGAAGGCAAAAAAGCAGCTATAGCCGGCCGGCTCACGGCCATGCGTTCACACGGAAAAGCGGTTTTCGCGGATTTAAGGGACCGCACGGGAAGGATGCAGCTTTATTTCAAGGCGGATTCTTCAAACAAGGAAACATTTGAAAGGCTTAAGGATGTGGATATCGCCGATATCATCGAAGTCGAGGGAGAGCTTTTTAAGACGCACACTGGCGAGCCGACGCTCAAAGTAGAGAATTTATTTATGCTGGCCAAGGCCTTAAGGCCCCTTCCGGAGAAGTGGCATGGGTTAAAAGACGTGGAGGCGCGCTATCGTCAGCGTTATCTGGATCTCCTCTCCAACGAAAAGGTGAGAGAAGTGTTTGAGCTGCGCTCGCGTATTATCAAGGCTATCCGTAATTTCCTGGACGAAGCCGGATTCTTAGAGGTAGAGACCCCGATGATGCATCCTGTCGCCGGAGGAGCGGCGGGACGGCCGTTTAAGACTTTCCATAACGAATACTCACTCGACCTTTATTTAAGGATCGCGCCGGAACTTTATCTGAAGAGGCTTCTTGTCGGCGGCCTGGATAAGGTTTACGAGATCAACCGTTCTTTTCGTAACGAGGGCGTTTCCACCCGGCATAACCCTGAATTCACCATGCTTGAGGTTTACCGCGCTTACGCTAATTACGAGGATATGATGAAGCTTGCTCAAGATCTCCTCATTTCCGTAACGAAGCAGGTCAAGGGATGCGAAAAGTTCGTTTATCAGGGTAAGACCGTGGAATTCACCCTGCCCTGGCAGAAGCGTTCTTTTGCGCAAATAGTCAAGGAGAAATTTGATATCGAACCGCAGGATGAGGCCTCAAAGATGCTTGAGAAAATCAAGGCCAAGGGGTTTGCGACGGATAAGGAGCGCCTGAGCCGTTCGCAGGTCAATAAAATCATCGAGGAGATGCTGGAGCAGGATATGGAGGCCAACCCCATTTTTATCACGGATTATTTCACGCACCTTTGCCCCCTGGCCCAGAGCAAGAAAGAGAACCCTTTGCTTTCAGAGCGGTTTGAGTTGTATGTCGCCGGGATCGAGATAGCCAATGCCTATACGGAGTTGAATGACCCGGTGGAACAGAGGAAACGTTTTGAGGAAGAGATCGCCGAATTGAATCCCGGGGACAAAAAGAATGTAGATGAGGATTATGTGCTGGCGCTGGAACACGGGATGCCAGCGGCAGGAGGCTTAGGGGTGGGCGTTGACCGGTTGTGTATGCTGCTTGCGGACCAGCCCTCGATACGGGATGTGATTTTATTCCCCTTGTTGCGGCCGCAACAATAGGTCCTATGAAAACAGAATTTATGATCAGCTGGCGGTACCTGGCCACCCGGAGAAAAGAAAAATTCATATCGCTCATCAGCGTCATCTCCGTGCTGGGGGTGGCTATCGGTGTTATGGCCCTGATCGTGGTCATCGGGGTGATGTCAGGTTTTGACCATGACCTGCGCGATAAGATCGTGGGAAATTATTCTCACATCACCTTGTCAAGCTTTGCGCCCATTGAACAGGAGGAGTATCAGGACTTAGTCGGAAAGATTTCCGGCCATCCGCATGTCATAGGTATCAGCCCCTCGATCCAGGGCCAGGTGTTGATGAACGCAGGGGAGAGGTATTTTGCGGTGGGTCTAAGAGGGATTGACCCCAAGACCGAAACTCAGGTGACCAAGCTAAAACAGTACATCATTTCGGGAGATATGGATAGCTTGAGCGAGGAGGGCGTGATCATCGGGAAAGAATTAGCCAACTATTTAGGCCTGAACCTCCATTCCTCATTTTTGATTTATTCCCCCCTGGGCAAGAAGCATCAATTGACTGTGACCGGGATTTTTAATTCCGGCATGTACGATTACGATCTGAACCTGGTCTTTGTGAATCTGGCTTCGGCGCAGAAAATCTTAGGGTTAAACAACCAAATCAGTTCACTCTCCATCAAGCTTGATAATCTTTATTTAGCGGACAAGGTCCGAAAGGAGCTAGGGATGAGCGTCGGGTTCAATTATATTTTAAAGACCTGGATGGAAGCGAACCAGACATTCTTTGCGGCCCTGAAGCTAGAGAAACTGACCATGTTCATCATCTTGACATTGATCATTTTGGTGGCCTCTTTCAATATCGCCAGCACCCTGATCGTGATGGTCGTGGAGAAAACCAAGGACATCGGGATCTTAAGATCCTTAGGCATGGCCTCTTCCAACATAAGAAAGATTTTCACTTATGAAGGCCTGTTGATCGGAAGCCTGGGTATCTTCCTGGGGGGCGCAGGCGGCATCGCCCTTTGCGGGTTGCTTAAGAAGTACCAGTTCATTAAATTGCCTCAGGATATTTATTATATCGACCGGCTGCCGGTCTCTATTGAGTTTTGGCCGGATATCGCTCTGATCCTGTTGGCAGCCCTGGTCATTGTGTTGATATCGACGGTTTATCCGGCGGCTAAAGCCTCGCAGCTTAAGCCCGTGGAAGCGTTGAGGTATGAGTAGCGTTAAATGCTAGAAGCTAAAAATATTCACAAGGTTTACACCAACGGCAAGAGGAATCTGGCCGTGCTTAAGGGTGTGAACCTGGTCCTAGATAAAGGAAGATTCATCGCCATCGTGGGGCCCTCCGGCGCCGGTAAGTCGACGCTCCTGCACATCCTTGGCGGACTGGACTCACCGACCAGGGGCAAGGTCATTTTCGAAGGCCAGGATATCTATGGGTTGAGTGACCAGCTTCTTTCTCAGATCAGAAACAAAAAAATCGGTTTCGTTTTTCAGTTTTACCATTTGCTATCGGACTTCACGGTCCAGGAAAATGTGATGATGCCTGTTTTGATTAGTGCGAGGCGCGAAGCGCGAAGCGCGAAGATAAAAGAAAAGGCTAAAAAGTTATTCCAGCAGGTGGGATTGAGCGAAAGGACGGAATATTTTCCCGGTCAGCTCTCGGGAGGGGAGAAGCAGAGGGTCGCTATCGTGCGCGCCCTTATGAATGACCCAAGCCTCCTTCTTTGCGACGAGCCGACAGGAAATTTGGATTCGGCATCCGGGGAAGAGATCTTCTCTCTCGTCAAAAATATAAACAGGGAGAATCAGATGACCACGGTCCTCGTCACGCATAACCTGGAGCTGGCTCATCGCGCGGATGAAGTGTACCATTTGAAGGACGGCATATTAGTAAACTAAAATAGTCACATGAAATGGGGAGGGGTAAACCATGAAGGTTTATATCAACGGTAAATTTTACGACAGGAAAGACGCCAAGATTTCCGTGTTTGACCACGGGCTTCTTTACGGAGACGGGGTGTTCGAGGGGATCCGTTCTTATAACCGCCTGGTTTTTAAACTCAAGGAGCATGTGGAGAGGCTTTTTGAATCGGCGCAAAGCATCATTTTAAAGGTCCCTTTGAGCAAAGAACAGATGGTCAAAGCGGTCATCGCCACTTTAAAGGAAAACAAGCTTAAGGACGCCTATATCCGGCTGGTGGTGACCCGCGGGGAAGGGGACCTGGGGCTGGACCCGCGTAAGTGCATAGGTTGCGCCAATGTTATCATTATCGCCGATAAAATAACCCTTTACCCTGAGAAATTTTACAGACAAGGACTGAAGATCATTACCGTCCCGACGATCAGGAATCTGCCGGAGGCTTTAAACCCGCAGATCAAATCCTTAAACTACCTGAATAATATCCTGGCGAAGATCGAGGCGGTGAACGCCGGGTTTGACGAGGCGATCATGCTGGATTCCTTAGGTTATGTGGCTGAATGCACCGGAGACAACCTGTTTATCGTCAAGCGCAACCACCTTTATACCCCTCCCCAATGCATGGGGACCTTAAGAGGTATCACGCGGGATAGCGTTTTAGAGATTGCGCGTAAAAGTAAGATCCCGGCGCATGAACACGTGATCACGCGCCATGAGGTCTTTATTTCGGATGAGTGTTTCCTGACGGGTACGGCCGCCGAGATCATCCCCGTGGTTGAAGTGGATGGTCGGATTATCGGCAGCGGCAAACCCGGCGAGATCACCCTGCAGTTGATGAAGAAGTTCAAGGAATTGACGAAGAAGCAAGGAGTCAAATATTAAGGAGTAGAGATGCTCTGCAACGTTTGTTCCAAGAATCCTGCCACCGTGCACCTGACGGAAATCATCGATGACCAGATCACCGAACTGCACCTTTGCGAAGAGTGCGCGCGCCAGAAGAGCGCGGCCATGGAGCAGCAGTTTGGGTTGAGTTCGCTTCTGGCCGGAATGGCGGAAGCGGAGAAGCCCGTTGTCAAAGAAACAGAGAGTGCGGGTATCAAATGTCCGAACTGCCAGCTGACCTATGCGGATTTCAAGAGGATCGGTCGCCTGGGCTGTGGGGAGTGTTATTCTGCTTTTAAGAGGCTTCTGGTACCTTTGTTAAAAAGGATTCACGGTTCCAGCCAGCACTTCGGGAAGTCTCCCTCCAGGATGGCCAGGGCCAAGGTTAGGAAAAGGCTGGACTTAGGTGACTTACAAGACAAGCTGCAAAGGGCTATTGAGATGGAGGCCTTCGAAGAAGCGGCCCGAATCCGCGACCAGATCAAGGAGCTGGAGAAAAAAGCAACACAGCCGAACTCTGAAAACAAGGAAAAAAATGAACCTCAGTGACCTTTTGAATCATACCAGCGAATGGCTCAAGAGCACAGGTCCCCATTCGGATATCGTTATCTCAAGCCGGATACGTTTGGCTAGAAATCTGGATAAGCTTCCTTTTCCGCATTGGGGCAATACTCAGCAGGGTGAGAAGGCCCTGGCTGGGATAGAGGAGGCGATCTCCAAAGTCGAATATCTTAAAAAGACAACATTCTTTAAGTTGGGGGATCTGGACAGCGTGGATAAACAGTTCCTGGTGGAAAGGCACCTGATGTCTCTTGAGCATGCCCAGAAGACCAATCACAAGGCCCTGGTTATCGATGACGATGAGATACTCTCCATCATGATCAACGAAGAAGACCATATCCGGATACAGGTGATGCAATCCGGTTTTAATCTTTTTGAAGCGTGGAATATCATCAACAGGATCGATGATGGCTTAAGCAAGGAATTGCTTTTTGCCTTTAGTTCCGATTGGGGTTATTTGACCGCTTGCCCGACCAATACAGGCACGGGGATGCGCGGTTCCGTGATGCTGCATCTGCCGGCGCTGGTGATGAGCCGTCAGATAGACCGCGTGTTGGCGGCGATTGCCAAATTAAGCTTTGCCACGCGGGGCCTCTACGGAGAGGGAACGCAGGCATCCGGTAATTTCTTTCAGATCTCTAACTCCGTGGCCCTGGGCCATAGGGAAGAGGACGTGATCGAAAACATCAACGGCATCATCCGTCAGATCATCGAACAGGAGAGCCAGGCCCGGGAGGTGATCCTCTCTAAAAACAAGGAAGTGTTAGAGGACAGGATCAACCGCAGCCTCGGGATCCTCAAAAGCGCGCATATCATATCGAGCCAGGAGACCATCGAACTTCTGTCTATGGTCAGGCTCGGTAATGACCTGGGGATGCTCAAGGAGCTTGACCGGCGCCGGATCAACGAGCTTTTCATTGTCACCCAGCCGGCCCATTTGCAAAAAATAGAGAATAAGAAACTGAGCGCCGCCGAAAGGGACGTTAAACGGGCGCAGATCATCAGGGAGAAGCTAAAGCTTCAATAGATTCTTCTAAGGGAGGATTAGAGATGTTTAATAGATTCACGGAGCGGGCGAGAAAAGTCATCATTTTGGCCAAGGAGGAAGCACGCCGGTTTAATCACGATTATATCGGAACAGAGCATATTCTTTTGGGGCTCATTCGCGAAGGCGAGGGTGTGGCCGCAGCTGTTCTACAAAAGATGGGTATTTCTTTAGAGAACATCCGCCTGGAAGTTGAGAAATTAGTCCAACCAGGCCCTACCACACAGATCATCGGCGACATTCCGTTTACCCCGCGCGCCAAAAAAGCCCTGGAGTTAGCGGCGGAAGAGGCACGCGCTTTGGGACATAATTATATCGGCACAGAACATCTGTTATTAGGCCTCATTCGCGAAGGGGAAGGGATCGCCAGCCAAGTCTTATTGAATTTAGGCATGGATCTGAATACCGTCAGGAATGAAGTGATGGAGCTTCTGGGCTCGGCTTTGCCCGGCTTAGGCCAGAATCAACAGGCCAAGACAAAAACACCGGCCCTGGATGCCTTTGGCAGAGACCTGACAGCTTTGGCTAAAGAGAACAAACTGGATCCCGTCATTGATAGGATCCGGGAGATCGAACGCGTCATCCAGATATTGAGCCGGCGCACCAAGAATAATCCCGTGCTCCTGGGAGAGGCGGGTGTTGGAAAAACCGCTATCGTCGAAGGTCTGGCCCAGGGGATTGTAACAGGAAATGTCCCCGAGGTCCTCAGGAACAAACGCCTCATTGTTCTGGACCTGGCTCTCATGGTGGCAGGCACAAAATACCGCGGGCAATTCGAAGAAAGGATCAAGGCGGTGATGGAGGAAATCAAGCGTTCGCAGGACGTCATTATTTTTATCGATGAGTTGCATACTTTGGTCGGCGCGGGAGCGGCAGAGGGAGCTATTGATGCCTCGAATATCTTAAAACCTTCTCTTTCGCGCGGGGAGATGCAGTGCATCGGCGCCACCACCATGGATGAGTATAGAAAATATATCGAAAAGGATGCAGCCCTGGAAAGGCGGTTCCAGACCATTATGGTCGAGCCTCCCACCGTGCCTCAGACGGTTGAAATACTGAAGGGGTTGCGCGACCGGTATGAAGCGCATCATAAGGTGATTTTCCGGGATGATGCGCTGGACGCCGCAGCCAAGTTATCCGACCGTTACATCTCAGGGAGGTTCCTGCCGGATAAGGCCATTGACCTTATTGATGAGGCAGGTTCCCGGGCAAGGTTAAATGTTTTGATCGTCCCTCCCGATATCAAGGAATTAGAGCGTAAGGTTGAGAACTTAAGAAAGGAAAAAGAGGCTTTTATCAAATCCCAGGATTTTGAAAAAGCCGCTTCTTTAAGAGACCAGGAACGCATCGCCCGCCAGGCATTAGAGGAAAAAAACCGCGAATGGTCGCAGGCGAAAGACAAGATGCGACCTGAGGTGGGGGAAGAGGAAATCGCCAAGATTGTGGCGCAGTGGACAGGGATCCCTATCTTCCGACTGGAGGAGAAAGAAAGCGAAAAGCTCTTGAAGATAGAAGAGGAATTGCATAAACGCATCGTCGGCCAGAATGAACCGATTCATGCCATTGCCAATGCCATCCGGCGTTCGCGCGCGGGAATCAAGGATCCCCGCAGGCCCATCGGCTCTTTTATATTTTTAGGGCCTACCGGCGTGGGCAAGACGCTTCTGGCCAGAGCCCTGGCCGAGTTTCTGTTCGGAGATCAGGACGCTCTTCTCCAACTGGATATGTCGGAATATATGGAGAAGTTCAATGTCTCGCGCCTCGTGGGTGCGCCTCCCGGTTATGTCGGTTACGAAGAAGGTGGCCAGTTGACGGAAAGGGTCAGGCGCAGGCCCTATGCGATCATTCTGCTGGATGAGATCGAAAAAGCACATCCTGACGTTTTTAATCTTCTCCTGCAGATGTTCGAAGAAGGCCGGCTCACCGACAGTTTCGGAAGGAAAGTGGATTTCAAGAATACGGTTATCATCATGACGTCGAATGTAGGCGCTGAGCTGATCCGAAAAAGCGGCTCCCTGGGGTTTAAGGCACAGAAGGAAGAGGTCTCCTACCAGGAGATGAAGGACAAACTTCTGGAAGAAGTCAAGCGCACCTTCAAGCCGGAGTTTTTAAACAGAATCGACGACACAATCGTCTTCAGGCAGTTGGTGAAAGAAGACCTGCAAAAGATCATTGACATCGAGATCGGCTTTGTCGCCGAGCGGCTGCGCGAGCAGAACGTCACTTTAGAAGTTTCTGCGGAAGCCAAGGATCTTCTGATCGAGAAGGGTTTTGACCCTGTGTTCGGGGCCAGACCTCTCAAAAGGACGATCCAGAGGTTTCTGGAGGATCCCTTAGCCCAGGATATTATTTCGAAGAGATTCAAAGAGGGCTCTGTGGTCAGGGTCCAGCGTAAAAACGAGGAATTGGTGTTTGAATGATGATCTTTAACTTTTTCGTCAGTTTCGGACGTAACATACTTTCCTTTATGTATTTCTTGGGAGGGCTGGCCAATTTAGCGGGGCAATCCCTGTACCAAGCTGTAACGCCCCCCTTTAATAAGGGCCGCATTTTTGAACAGGCCAAGAAAGCCGGTTACGACAGCCTGCCTATCGTGTCGCTGGTGTCGTTATTTATCGGCTTTATCTTTGCCTTGCAGATAGCTTATTTCATGCAGCGTATCGGCTCAGAGATTTATATCGCCAGCCTCGTGGCGCTGGCCCTGGTCAGGGAACTGGGCCCGGTCATCACCGCCCTTATCGTTGCCGGCAGGGTGGGCGCGGCCATCACGGCAGAGCTGGGGACTATGCAGGTCACCGAGCAGATCGATGCGTTGGAGACGCTGGCAACAAACCCCATCAAATATCTGGTGGTGCCCCGGCTTATCGCCTTAGCGATCGTGGTGCCGTTCTTGACCCTCTACGCCGATTTCGTCGGCATCTTCGGAAGCTATCTGATCTGCACCCATAAACTGGGGATATCCTCTAGCATGTATCTTAACGTGACGTACGAAGCCTTGAAATATAAAGATTTGTTCACAGGGATGTTCAAGACCGTTTTCTTCGGCATGATCATCGCTCTTGTAAGCTGTTATGAGGCCTTTAACGTGGAAGGAGGCGCAGAAGGCGTAGGAAGAGCCACCACCCGGTCGGTGGTGACTTCTTTCATTCTGATCATTACGGCGGATTGTTTCTTTACCGCGCTGTTTTACTTTATCTTTCCTTAAAAGACATGATACACATTTCGAATCTCGTCAAAAGCTTCAATAACCGCAAGGTCCTGGATGAGCTGAGCCTGACCGTGCAGACGGGTTCTACCTGTGTCATCATCGGCCGTTCCGGATGCGGTAAATCCGTGCTCCTGAAACATATCGTCAGGATCTTAAGGCCCGAGCGGGGAGAGGTCTTTATCGACGATAAGGAAGTGAATAAAATGAGCGAAGAGGAGATGAACGTCCTGCGTCTTAAAATCGGCATGGTCTTTCAGGGAGGAGCCCTTTTTGATTCCATGACCGTGGCGGAAAACGTGGGGTTTGGCCTGATCGAGCATGACGGGGTCAGCCGCAAGGAATTATTGGAGAGGGTGGAGGAGCCGTTGTGTTTGGTGGGCCTGTGCGGTATCCAGAACCTGATGCCGGCAGAGCTCTCCGGGGGGATGAAAAAACGCGTGGCCCTGGCGCGGGCCCTGTGTATCAAGCCCCAGATCATCCTGTATGATGAGCCGACGACGGGGGTCGACCCGATCACCGCGGATGCCATCAACGAAATGATCAAAAGTCTTCATGATAAATTAAAAGTCACATCCATCGTCGTGACGCACGATATGAAAAGCGCTTATAGGGTGGCGGACAGGATCGCGATGATGTATCAGGGCAAGATCATCGCCGAAGGCACACCCGAGCAGATCCAGAATACGGACCATCCGGTGGTGCACCAGTTCATCAACGGCCTGTCCCACGGCCCCATTACGGAGACGATCGAACAGTTTAAATAAGGAGTTTCCCAATACGGAGGTCATAATATGATATTCGGCAAAACGAAATTAGAGATGAAGGTCGGGGTATTTGTTTTTATCGGTCTCATCCTTCTGACTGTATTTATCTTGTCCATAGGAGGTTTTAAAACCTGGGCGTCGGGCTACCGCGTCCACTTCATCTTTAATTTTGTAAACGGGGTCAAGCTGGGAGCCCCTGTGCGTTTTGCCGGAGTTGACGTGGGCGTTGTCAAGGATATCAAATTCATCCTTCCGGCCAAGGAGGCCGTAACCAAGGTGGATATTGACTGTTGGGTGAAGAGGGAAGTCCTGATCCCCGTTGATTCCACGGTCTGGGTCAACACGCTGGGGTTGCTGGGCGAAAAATATGTCGAAGTGATGCCGGGCAAAGATTACAGTAAGGTGCTTTCGGAAAATCAGCAGCTCGTCGGTGAAGACCCCATGCCCATGCAGGAAGTCACGGAACTGGCTAAAAAGATCGCCAATAACATCGATGTGGTTATCGAGAAGATAAAAAACAAGGAAGGCACCGTTGGGATGCTCCTTTATGACGACACGATTTACAAAGAGCTGGAGGCCCTGGTCAAGGATTTAAGAAAGAACCCCTGGAAACTGTTCTTCAAGGGTAAAGTTAAGAAATAATGAGAACCAAGACGGTGTTCAGCTGTCAGAACTGTGGTTATCAGTCTCCGAAATGGATGGGGAAGTGCCCGGACTGCAACAGCTGGAATTCTTTAGTTGAAGAGGATTATGGCGCCTTGCCCGGCGGCCCTAAGGCCAAAGAGAGGTTCGCCCTCTATAAGGATGAGCCCGTCTTATTAAAAGATGTTGAGGCCAGAGAAGAGAGCCGTCTCAAGACAAATCTTGCGGAACTGGACAGGGTTTTGGGAGGCGGGATCGTGCCCGGATCCGTTATTTTAATCGGCGGGGACCCGGGCGTGGGAAAATCCACGATATCCTTGCAGGTCTCCAATCAGCTGACCCAGCAGGATGTAACGGTGCTGTATGTCAGCGGTGAGGAATCCGTCACCCAGACGAAGCTTCGGGCCAGGCGCCTCGGCCCTCAGGAATCCGATAACCTTTATATCGTCAATCAGACGGACCTCTCTTTCATCGTCGAATATGTGAAGAAGATCAAGCCCCAGGTCGTCATCATTGATTCCATCCAGGTGCTTTTTGACCCCGGCATCAGTTCATCTCCCGGAAGCGTCAGCCAGGTGAGGGAGTGCGCCGGTATTCTGACGCAGTTAGCTAAAACTTGCGGCATTTCCATGTTTATCATCGGACATGTGACCAAAGAAGGAACGCTGGCCGGGCCGCGGGTCCTTGAGCATATCGTGGATACCGTGCTTTATTTTGAGGGAGACCGGTTTTCGATATACAAGATCCTACGCGCCGTAAAAAACAGGTTCGGCTCCACCAACGAAATAGGCGTCTTTGAAATGAGCGCCCAGGGCTTGACGCAAGTCGCCAACCCTTCGGAAATATTTCTTTCGGAGAGACCCAAGGACGTCTCCGGTTCTGTCGTGGTGTCTATTTTGGAAGGGACGCGGCCGTTATTGGTTGAGATCCAGTCGCTGGTCAGTAAGTCCAGTTTTGGCTATGCCCGCCGCAGATCCCAGGGTTTTGATTACAACCGCCTGAGTCTGTTGGTGGCGGTCCTGGAAAAACGTATGGGGCTGGCTTTAGAGGCCGAGGATATCTTTGTTAATGTAGCCGGCGGCATCAAGGTTGAGGATCCGGCAGCAGACCTGGCCGTGGCTGTGGCTGTTGCAAGCGCCTTTCGGGAACAGTTGATTATTCCTGATACGGTGGTGCTGGGAGAGGTGGGGCTGGCGGGTGAGATCCGCAGCATCTCGCAGGCGCTGTTACGCATCCAGGAGGCTCAAAAACTGGGGTTTAAACATTGCGTGTTTCCGAGAAATAATTTTAAGTCCCTAAAAATGGATAAACAGACAATCGAATTGATTCCGGTCTCGACCCTCAAAGAGGCCTTGGATATTATACTCGCAAAAGCGCAAAAATAATTTGTCCTTAACAAGCGATCTTTGCGTTTTTGCGATTGTTTAAAGGGGGGAATATATGAATTTATTATTACTACGCATCCTGTTTGTCATCAGCAGCATGATCATGGGTTATTCTTTAATGAGTGTCAAGGCATCCGGTTTCCTGGGTATCTTGTTGGGCATGGCCATCGCCCTGATTTTGGTCTTTATAGAGATTGGCTTGCGTAAGATCTCGGTGACAGGCCTCTCCAGCGTTGTTTTCGGCCTGATTTTCGGTTTGATCATGGCTAAACTCGTCGGGGATGCCATCAGCCTGGCGCAGGTTCAGACGGAAACCCTTGCCGTTATAAGGAGCATCACCACTTTGGTTTTTTGTTATCTGGGCATGGTGATGGCGCTGCGCGGAAAAGACGAGTTCAATATCATTATTCCCTACGTGCGGCTGCGCCGTCAGGACCAGTCGGAATCCATGACTCTTCTTGACACAAGCGTGGTCATTGACGGCCGCATTGTGGATATCTGCAAATCAAAGTTTTTAGGCGGCAAGATCGTCATCCCCAAGTTTGTCTTGAAAGAGCTTCAGCAGATTGCGGATTCTACGGACCCCATTAAACGCCAGCGAGGCCGCAGGGGCCTTGAGATGCTTCATACGATCCAGAAGGAAGCGGGGGTGGACGTTGCGATACATGAAGAAGATTTTCCGGAGACGTCCGAAGTGGATGCCAAGCTCGTGCGGCTCGCCAAGTTGCTGGAGGCCAAGATCCTGACCGTGGATTTTAACCTTAACCGCGTGGCCAGCATCCAGGGGATCAAGGTCCTTAACATCAATGAGCTGGCCAATGCCCTTAAGCCCGTAGTGTTTCCTGGCGAACAGATGAAGATCAAGTTGATCAAAGAAGGCAAGGAGCATAATCAGGCCGTAGGATACCTGGATGACGGCACGATGGTCGTGGTGGAAGAAGCGCGCCGGCTTATCGGACAGGATGTCAAAGCGACGGTGACGAGCGTCTTGCAGACACAGGCTGGCCGGATGATTTTTACGAAACTGGAGCGATGAAGGACCTCAGTGCCATAGTCCTTGCCGCAGGCAAAGGTTACCGTTTCAAATCAAGAACCCCTAAGGCCCTTGCCAGGATCAACTCAAAACCCGTTATCTTTTACTCACTCCATACCCTAAGCAACCACCCCTCGGTTAAAGACATCATTGTGGTGACCCATGACAGTATTGCGCGAAAGATAGTCGATGTGGTGAGGCGTTTTGGCATAAAAAAGGTGCGGCGTATTGTCAGAGGCGGAGGACGCAGGCAGGATTCGGTATCCCATGCCCTTTGTGTCTTAGATA
This sequence comes from Candidatus Omnitrophota bacterium, assembly GCA_043798795.1. Lineage (GTDB taxonomy): Bacteria > Omnitrophota > Gorgyraeia > Gygaellales > Profunditerraquicolaceae > JBDRKE01. The sequence goes on along the minus strand of JAZDOJ010000009.1, from coordinate 2,303 downwards.
ATAATACAGAATGGGTTTTGATTCATGACGCGGCCAGGCCCTTTATCGAGTGTGCTTGCGTGACCGCTGTGATTAAGCAGGCAAGGCGAACGGGAGCCGCAATCGTCGGCGTTCCGGTGAAAGCGACCATAAAAACAGTTCAAAGTTCTCCCGCCAGCTATCAGAGAGCAGGGCGGGAGAAGTTCAGAGTTCAGAGTAAAAGCAAAAGCCGAAAATCAAGAAGTCTCATCGTGAAGAAGACGCTGGACCGGGATCAGTTGTGGGAGATCCAGACGCCCCAGGTATTTCGAAGGGACCTGATTTTCAAGGCCTATAAAAGATTCGGCCGGTTTGACGTTACAGACGATGCCATGCTGGTAGAAAAGCTGGGTGTACCGGTGCAAGTCGTAGCGGGCTCTTATCGCAATATCAAGATAACCACATCCGAAGATTTGGCCATAGCAGAAACCATTCTAAAAAGCAGGTTGCCAAAATGATCAGGGTAGGTATGGGTTACGATATCCACAGGCTCGTTAAGGGAAGAAAGCTGGTCCTCGGGGGAGTGGAGATTCCGCATGAGAAGGGCCTGCTGGGGCACTCCGATGCGGATGTACTGATTCATGCTGTCTGTGATGCCTTGTTGGGTGCTGTGGGGGATAGAGACATCGGAGAGCATTTTCCAGATACGGACCCGAAGTACCAGGATATCTCCAGCGTCGAGTTGTTGAAGGCCGTCCTACAGCTCGTGCAGGAGAAAAAGTACCGCATCGGTAATATCGATACGGTAGTTGTCGCTCAGGAGCCATCTCTCATTCCGTTTAAAAATCAGATAAAGAAAAATCTGGCGCGGATTTTGGGAATAGGCCAGGATGAGGTGAATATCAAAGCCAAAACAAACGAAGGCTTAGGCGCAATCGGTAGAATGGAAGCCATTGCTTGTTATGCCGTCGCCAGCCTGATGGAGGAGGAATAAAGATGGACTGCCTTATACAGGGATCATTCATCATTCTTGTCTTTTTTTTCATAAAGACTTTACTGCTTTCCATTCTCTTTTTTCCAGAGATCAGGGCCGCGCAAAAAAGGGACCCTGCGGCCAAGGGTTTTCTGGAAGTCCTGCTGCTTTATCCTGGGCTGCATGCGCTCATCGCACACCGCATCGCTCATACCCTCTATAAAATGCGCCTGTATTTTTGCGCACGCTATCTATCGCAGCTGATGAGATGGGCCACCGGTATCGAGATCCATCCCGGAGCTCAGATAGGCAAGAGATTTTTTATTGACCACGGGATGGGGGTTGTTATCGGAGAGACGGCGATTATCGGAGATGACGTGCTGCTGTATCAGGGGGTTACTCTGGGAGGGACCGGATTGGAAAAAGGCAAGCGCCATCCGACCATCGGCCATAACGTGGTAATCGGCGCAGGTGCTAATGTGCTGGGTAACATTACGGTGGGCGATAATTCCTACATAGGCGCCAATGCCGTGGTGATCAAAGACGTCCCTGTCAATTCCACGGTGGTGGGTGTGCCGGGACGCATCACCAAGCAAGACGGTAAAAAGATAGATATCAGTTTGGACCATATCCATGTGCTTGACCCTATCATGCAGCAGATAGAGGAGCTGCAGAAGAGGATCGAGAATTTGGAAAAGAAGTAATGTCCATTTTCATATACAATTCCCTCACCCGCAAGAAAGAAGAATTTATTCCCCTCAATCCAGCCAAGGTCAATATCTACACCTGCGGGGTAACGGTTTACGATGAAAGCCACATCGGCCATGCCCGCAGCCTCTACGTATTTGACGTCATCAGGAGGTACCTCAGATACCGCGGATTCGATGTCAGGTTCGTGCGCAACATCACCGACATAGACGATAAGATTATCAATCGGGCCAACGAACTGAAAATCGACTGGCACAATTTAATCGCAAAGTATATAGACAGGTATTACGAAGATTTGAAACTGCTGGGCATTGAGAGAGGGGATTTTGAGCCCAGGGCGACGGAGAATATCCCGGAGATGACTTGTTTCATCCAGGGTCTCATCGATAAAGAGTTTGCCTACGAATCAGGCGGGGATGTATATTTTAACGTAAGAAATTTCCCCGGTTACGGAAGGCTTTCCGGTCAAACTATGGACGCGATGCAGGAGGCCGTGAGGATTGAAAGAAGCGACTTGAAAAAAGACCCCCTGGATTTTGCCCTCTGGAAGAAATCAAAGCCGGATGAACCCTCGTGGATGAGCCCCTGGGGAATGGGGAGGCCAGGTTGGCACATTGAATGTTCGGTGATGGCTCAAAAATTCCTCAAAACGGATACGCTCGAC
>JAZDOJ010000015.1:0-2683 GCA_043798795.1 Candidatus Omnitrophota bacterium | reverse complement strand
CAAGGATGCCCGCCACTTCAAAGGCAGCTGCAGCAACGCTTCCGTCGCTCGCCTGGCCCATGATAACGGCCTTGTCGCCTAACTCGAGTTTTAAATTTTCAGCCAGGCCTTTGCCGATGATGATCTTGTTATCGTCGCCTTTTTCCAGAAATTTTCCTTGCCGCAGGCGTTTGTGGAGGTTCGAGATTTTTTTCTCAGCATCAGGGTCTATGCCTAAAAGGAGTATTCCGGAAGAGCTTTCGGCAGAGGAGATGAGGCTGTAGTTTTTAATGCGGGGTGCAAAGGCCGTGATTTGGGGGATATTTTTAAAAGCAGATGTTATCGTATCTGTATTGCCTATGGTTTTATCTAAACCCATATTTTTCTGAAAACCCGCTCTATGGATCTGGATCTGGCCGATAAAGAGATCTGTGTAGTTTTCGACCATCTGGCGGTCTGCCCCATCGACAAATCCTTTTAAAAAGATAAGGGAGGCCAGGCCGATGGTTATCGCAGAGATGGTAATAAAGGAGCGGGCCCTGTTCCTTGTAACGTTACGCCATGCGATTTTAGTAAAAGTAGACATTTTAGCTCGTGGCTCGTGGCTCATGGCTCGTGGCTCATGGTTTTACTATGAGCTAAGAGCTATGAGCTATCTGCTCTTTAGATTTTGTAAACTAAATATACTATCATCTACAGGCTCATTATACACGAGCCTTTCGTCAACTTCAATGATCGTGCGAGAGTCCTTTTTGATTTGAGAGGCCATCTCCCAGCGTGTTGGGATAGATCTATCCGAAATTCTCTTGACGTTAGAATAATTGAGCACCTTGATGAGTTTATTATTTTTGCCGTAGAATTCATCGCGCACAGGAATAAAACCTTTTTTTGTTATTCTCATGATCCTTTTATCCCATACGATGCCGGCTCCCGGCTTGGGTGTCAGTTCAATACAATAAACTTTTCCGTCTTGCGTATCTTCTTCGCCGATGATCTCATGTGTATAGTCTTCTACAACGCTGCTTTCTTTGACAAGGTCGTCATTGGCAAAATCACTGCCCATCCAGGGCTGGAGCATCATAGAAGGGGGGATCTTGATGGTCCTCTCGACAGTGGGCAGGTAGTTCCACATCTCATTTTTGATGCGTAAGGTCGCAATGCCCTTTTCTTTGGCAGGAGAAAGGATCCTGATAAAAAATTTATCGCGGCCTTTGCCGTAGACATAGAGTTTGAGCGTCCTTACCCAGTCAGGCGTAGTAACAACCATGGTGTATTTGCCTTTCTGGGTGTCTCCGCGCATAAGGTCATCCGAACGTTGGACGATTTCTTTGGCAGAAATTTCCTGTGAGAATGAATATGGGGATAGATTAAAAATAAAGAAGGCGAGAGTAAGGAGAAGGACAATCCTTTTCATATAACTCATTATATTTATAATAGATAAAATGTCAATCTCCGTGAGTGAAGCGAAGCTTCACTCAAATGAAACCGCGGTTTTTAGGATGCCTGCTTTAGATTGACCGCTGCCTGAGGCTGTGATATTCTATTACCTTAAGATGAGCGAACCGTTTACATTCAGGAAAATAGAAGTACCGGAACTTTTGGAAGAAGCTTACAGGCTGCGTTTTCAGGTTTACTGCAAAGAATGTAATTTCTTCAGAGAGTCGGACTGTCCGGAAGGTTACGAGACGGATGAATACGATCAAGATTCAATTCATCTCGGGGCATTTGATAGCCAAGGCATTCTGGTAGGTGCTGTCCGTCTGATCTTGCCTTCCTGCGAAAAATTTCCTATTGAAAAATATTGTCCCGTATTAAATCTCAATATAGATATTGCCGGGCGTAAAGAATATGCGGAAATTTCGCGCCTGGCCATCAGCAAACTGCACCGCAGAAGAATGATCGATGAGTTTTCCAGCGAGCCTCAAATTATAGAAAACTCATCTCTTTGTATCCGTAGGGTGAGTTCGATTGCAATGGGCCTGTGTTGTTTATTGCATGAGGAGTGCAGTAACGCCGGTATTAAGTACTGCTTGGCGTTGATGGAGAGGCCTTTGAGTTTATTGTTGAAACTTCATGGTTTTGTTTTTCAAACCATCGGTCCAGAGATTGACTTCTACGGTAAAGTGGCGCCCTACCTCCTTGACGTCGTGGAAAATGAAAAAAAAGGCCTGTTCAGAATAACCGAGAGTTATCCTCATGGACGAGAAATTCACCTTCAAAAAGATCGTTTCTCCTGAAGAGCTTTTAGAGTCCTATAAGCTGCGTTTTCAGGTTTACTGTAAAGAGTGCAACTTTATCAAGGAGTCAGACTATCCCGACGGAATCGAGACAGACGGGTTTGATAAATATTCGCTCCACTTCGGAGCCTTTGACCACGAGGGGGTTCTCGTCGGTGCCGTAAGGCTGATCTTGCCCTACTGCGTAAAATTTCCCATTGAGGAACATTGCCCTTCCTTGAACATCGACAGGGATCTTATCAAGCGTTCGGAGTGCGCAGAAGTTTCCCGCCTGACCATAAGCAAGCTGTTCAGAAGAAGGGCGGATGACGGGCTTTACTACGGGCCGCAGATCGCAGACCAGCAGGTTGAAGATAAAGGCACTGTTTTTATGCGCAGAGTCCGGCCAATGGCTTTTGGCCTTTACAGGGCGATGTATCAGGAAAGCAAGCGCATAGGCATCCGGCATTGGTATGCCCTTATGGAAA
>JAZDOJ010000006.1:0-2454 GCA_043798795.1 Candidatus Omnitrophota bacterium | reverse complement strand
GATTGGCTCTGGTTATCCTATTGCCATTCAGTCTATGGTAAAAGTGCAGGCAAAGGATGTCGAGGCTTCTGTCAGACAGATCGGTGAGTTGGAAGAAGGGGGTTGTGAAATTGTCAGGATAGCTGTCGAAGATAAAAAAGACGCCCTTTCGCTTAAAAACATCAGGCGCCAGACCCATTTGCCGCTTGTGGCAGACATCCATTTTGATTATCGTCTTGCATTAGCGTCAATAGATTCCGGCGTAGACAAGGTAAGGCTTAATCCGGGTAATATTTATAAGCCCAAAGAAGTCCTTTCGATTATCGCTGCGGCAAAAGGAGCGCGTATTCCCATCCGCATAGGAGCCAATTCAGGTTCCTTAAGGGTGAGATCAAAAGATATTGCCGGCGCCTTGGTCAAGAGCGTCATGGATTACCTGGATCTTTTTAAAAAAGCAAATTTTCATGATCTTGTGGTTTCTCTTAAAGGTTCGAATATTTTTGATACAATGGCTGCGTATGAAAAGATAGCTAAACTATGTGACTATCCGCTTCACCTGGGAATAACAGCAACAGGCCTTCCGCTGGATGGTGTTGTTAAGTCAAGCATCGGCCTTGGATTCTTGTTATTTAAGGGCATTGGTGATACAATAAGAATATCTTTGCTAGGGAGCCCCCAACAGGAAGTCGAAGTTGCTCAATTTTTACTTAACAACTTGGGATTACGTAAGTTTGGTCCCGAGTTGATTTGTTGTCCTACATGCGGACGCTGCGAAGTTGATCTGTTAGAAAAAGCAAAAAATCTGAAATCACAAATTAATGAGTTGGGCGCAAGAGAAAAAGCCCGGCTGAATAATTATAAGGTCGCATTGATGGGCTGTGTGGTTAATGGCCCTGGAGAGGCGCGCGAAGCGGATTTAGGCATAGCATTCTCAAAGCATAAGGGCGTATTGTTTAAAAAGGGCAAGATCGTCCGCTCCGTGAGCCTGGAAAACGGCGAAAAAGAAGTTTTTAAAATGCTTAAAGAAATTGCCATAGGAGGTCATAACGCATGAAGGATATAAAAGAAAAGGTCCGGCAGCATCTGATCTCAGGGGATTATTTTATTGCTAAAAAAGAGAAGGGCGCTGTTGATAAGGAGAAGCTTAAAAAAGAGTTACTTAAGGCCATTGACCATATGGCGATGGCTGAGCGCATGACCTTGTCAGCAGAGGAGAAAGAGAATATTGCCAATGACCTCATGGATGAAGTGATTGGTTTTGGCCCTTTGACATCGTTGATTAACGACCCGACAGTCACGGAAATCATGGTCAATGGCCCGAATGTCGTCTATATAGAAAAAGACGGAGAAATGATTTTAACAAATATCAGATTCGAAGGAAACAGGCATCTCATGCAGACCATTGAGAAGATCATGGCGCCGTCACAGAGGAGGGTCGATGAGTCTTCCCCCTTCGTGGATACCTCTTTACCAGACGGCTCCAGGGTCAATATCATCCTGCCTCCTTTAAGCCTTATCGGGCCTGTCGTTACTATAAGGAAATTCTTAGGCGAGATCGCCATCATCGACGATCTTATCAAACGCGATACCCTGACGGAAAAAATGGCTCAATTTTTAATTGCAGCTATTAGGGCTAAACTCAATATCATTTTTGCAGGTGCTACCGGCGTAGGCAAGACAACGACTTTGAACGTCTTATCCCATTATATCTCAGAGGATGAGCGGATCGTCACTATTGAGGATACGTCTGAATTACGGCTAAAACAAAAACACGTCGTTCCTTTAGAAGCAAGGCAGTCTAATATTGAAGGCAAGGGTGAGATAGCGATAAGGGATCTGTTCAAGAATTCTTTGCGTATGAGGCCGGACAGGATCATCCTCGGTGAGATCAGAGGCAGCGAGGCCCTGGATATGCTTTCAGCCATCAGCAGCGGCCATGATGGGGCATTAGCTGTTTTGCATGCGAATTCTCCCAAAGATGTTATTTCGAGGGTAGAGACAATGATCATTACTTCGGATTCAGCTATTCCTCTCTGGGCGATTCGCCGGCAGATCTCCAATGCCATAGATATTATTGTCATGCAGGAGCAGCTGACAGACGGCAGGCGTAAGATTACTCATATTACCGAAGTGGGCGGGATAGAAAATGACGAAGTTGTTTTAAAGGATTTATTCTCTTATGAGATCACGGGTGTTTCAGAAGAGGATAAAACGGTCATGGGTCAATGGAAGGTCGGAGGAGTCATACCCACTTTCTACCCTAGTTTTAAGCTTCGAGGTATTGATCTGCCTCAAGAGATATTTACGGCAGAATAGGGGTTTTAAAATAAATGTTTTGGACTAAGTCATTGATCTCAACTTTAAAAGAGGCTCCGGAAAGCGCAGAAAGCATAAGCCATAATCTTATGGTGCGCACGAGCATGGTGCGGATGCTGATGGCGGGTGTCTATTCATACCTGCCATTGGGATTCAAGG
>JAZDOJ010000056.1:0-22708 GCA_043798795.1 Candidatus Omnitrophota bacterium | reverse complement strand
CCCCACGACCGCTTAGCAAATGAGATAGGTACAAAGATATAATCGTGCAGCCATGTCGATAAAGTAATATGCCATCTTCGCCAAAATTCTTGAGGATTCGTCGCAAAATAAGGTAGACTGAAGTTGATCGTTGTCTCAAATCCCATGCACTTTGCAATACCTATGGAGATATTAGAGTACCCTGCAAAATCACAGTATATCTGAAAGGCAAAAGCATATGTGGCGGTAAGCACCTGTACGCCATAATAGGGGCCATGAGCCGTAAAAACAGGATAAACTATTTTTGCCAGATTATCCGCAATAAATACTTTTTGGAATAATCCCCAGAATATGAGATAGCATCCTTCCCAGAACCAGGCAACCGAAAGCTTGCGACGGGAAGATATTTGTGGCAACAAATCCTGCGCCCTCATGATGGGGCCAGCTAAAAGCTGCGGGAAAAAACTAACAAATAGTGCGTAATCTATATAGTTTCTGGTGGGCTCTATTTTGCCTGCGTAGACATCGAGAGTGTAGCTCATGGACTTAAATGTATAAAAGGATATGCCCACAGGAACCGCAATTCTTAAAAGGAGGGGATGGATAGTCAAGCCGAAAATACCAAGGAAGGCGACAAGGCTCGAAGAAAAGAAATTGAAGTATTTGAAGAATCCAAGAATGGAAAGATTGATGAGTATGCTTAGAATCAGAAAACGTTTTCGTTTCTTATGTTCAGGCGAACCGCCTATTTTGAGACTACAGAGATAATCTGTAGTTATTGATATAAATATTAGCGAAAGGAAGCGCCAATCCCAAGCGCCGTAGAAAATGCAACTAGCAACCAGCAAGAGCCTGTTCTGTCCTTTATGGTTAAAGCACAGATAGAGAATAAAAACTATTATAAAGAATATCGTAAATTGAAACGAATTAAATAACATAAAAAATAGTTATAACTCGCTCTTATTGGCCGTCTTGCTATTTACTAGATTCTGCAAATCGCCAAGGTTCATTAAACGCAATACTTCTGCGATGTTAAAATGAATATCAAATTCTTTTTCTATAGCAGCAAGCATGATGGCGTGGTTTAAAGAATCCCATCCAGGAACCTGGTAAGCCTGTGTCTTTTCCGTCAAATCAAAATTGTTAAGCTTTAACTGATTTAGTATGATTTTTTTAAGCCGATCTGAAATCATGGTTTTGCATCCTCCTGCAGCTTCCCCGATAAGATGCGCTCTCTGTTTGCCCTTCTGCTTGGCTTTCCTGATGAGCTTTTAATAAGCCAGCGGGGAGGAACTAAATGAATCTGCGAGATGGTCACATCAATACTCATTCCCGCCTGCATCAAAGCTAACTTCAGCGACTCCTTTTCGCTTTCGTTTTCTATGGGAGTTTCTACTACCACACAAATATCTTGTGTGCCTAACTGCTCATTATCTACACCAAAAGCAACAGCCCGCCCTGGAATAACACCTGAAACTTTGCTAGCGGCATCTTCTATATCTTCAGGGTAAATGTTGTTTCCCGCGATTATAATAACATCATCTTCTCGTCCGACCACAAAATATTCCCCCCCATGACAAAAACCCAAGTCGCCGCTTGAATACCAACCGTCTTTTAGCACATGGCGCGTTCTCTGAAGATCGTTTCTATACCCGTCAAAAAGTGAAACAGAGTTAATAATAATCCTTCCTATTCTATCCTCTGAGAGTTCCTTGCCGTTTTCATCTGTTATCTTTACGGCACATCCTGATATGGGCTTTCCTGACGACACGCATATCTTTGCTAAATTCTCATTAGCCTTAATCTCCACCATCTGCCTAGACAAAGCATCGCGACTCACGGCAACCGAAGAAGCTTCTAGGCCAGGGGTCGTCTGTGTAACAGCAAAGGTTGTTTCTGCCATCGCATAACAGGCAGCCAAAGATTGTTTTTTGACTCCGTATTCTTTAAATCTGTGAAAGAATTTATCATGGCTTTGAGCCCTTACGACCTCGCTGCAATTAATAAACATTCTCATGCTGTCGAGCCTGATATTCTCCATATCTTTATCTAGAACCCTGTCAGCCATAAAGTTGTATGCGAAATTCGGCAGCCAGGTTAGCGTGCATTTCTCTTCTGATATGGCGTAAAAAAAGATACGGGGAGCAACTACCCACTGGAGTGGATCAATCAGGACTAATGGTATTCCATAAATTAAAGGCAGATGAAAAGCGGCTATTAAACCCATGTCATGATAGAGCGGTAGCCAACTTATGATCTTGTCTTTTTCGCAAAGTTTGATGGCTTCGGAATATCTTTTAACATGTTCCAAGACAGCTCTATGCGAGAGAACAACAGCTTTCTGTAATCCTGTCGTTCCAGAAGAATGCTGCAGCAAGAATGGCATATTTTCATCGATTCCGCTTCGGCTCTCCTTTATCGAACTAGAATCTGGTTCTATGCTTTGCCAGTCCTTCAAGCATTCCAAAGGATAGAAAATACCCTTGATCGAAACTTTCAGTTCAGTAATAATAGGCTTGATAATGGGTCCTAGCTCATGCTCGGTTAAAATCCAATCTAAGCCGGATTTTTGCGCCATTCCCACCAATCCATTAATGAATTTATCAGGATGCAAACGTGCATTTGGATGTGCAAGTACCGCAGGGATAGCCCCTATCAGCGATACTCCCATGTAAATAGGGTAAAAATACATATTATGCCTTATCATAAGCGCGCATATATCCCCTTTGGCAACGCCATTCTTTATGAGATAGTCGGCAACTTTGAGGGCGCTCTCCCAGAGATTGCCATAGGTCCATCGGAAAGAACCGGTTATAACATCCCAATGAATGATAGCTTCACCTTTAGGGTTTTTCTGTGAGTGATTTTCCCACGCATCCCACACTAGTTTAAAGACATTTGTTGAAAGCCTACATTCATCCATATGTTTTTTATTTTCTCTTCTTCCAGCCCTTGACCCTGTCTCGGTAGGCCTTGAAGGCAGGCTTGGTAGAGAAATCCCAGCGTACGAGACCGAAATAATCGATCCCGTTTTCCCAATGGTCCTTGCAGTCGCGAAAAAACGCCCAGAAGATTTTTTCCACATTCTGATCTTTCAATAATTCAGAATAAACCAACTGAATCCAGCCTGCCTGCTCGAATTCATTTGGATTCTTGCCCATCCACCAGTTGTTGACCTTTAACCCCTTTTTGACGCCGGGTGAGCCGATCTCCGTAATCCAGATTTTTTTGTGAGCGTCACCGTTTCTGGACATGACCTTGTACGCCAGCTGGGGGTAAGCGGTGACAGCTTTGATGGAATGGGGATTTAAAGGATTCTCAAAAATATGGATGTTGAGGATATCGAAGTAAGGACCGGCGCCGTTATCATAAAGCCTGTTCACGCTTGAGAGGCCTGCACTCAAGCCTCCGTTAAGAATCTGGCAGTCGGGGTCGATCTTTTTAGCGGCAACGTACACATCTTTTAAAAGTTGGCAATAACTCTTCAGACCATCCTGCGGCTTCCAGTAAATGGAAGAATCCGGCTCATTCCAGATCTCCCAGTATTTGATTTTATCCTTGAAGCGTTCGATAACCCGGCAGGCGTAGTTGACAAACTGCTGATTGTCTTTGGGCGCGCAATTCCATTCTCCGCATGAGCCTGACCAGTCCGTGCTGTAATGCAAAATGCCGAGTATCTGAATATTATTTTTGTTCAACAACTCGACAATCGGGTCGTATTTGCTAAAATCAAATTCTCCCGGACGCCTCTCGATATCCTGCCATAGAAAATCCTGTCGGATAAAACCTATCCCTGCTTTTTTCAAAAGCGCGACGGACTTCTTCACGCTTGCCGGGGCGGGATATTTATAGTTGTTCCAATCGTCATTCCAATGAAGGAACTCAAGTACCCCGAAAGGATTCTGCAACTTTTCCTCCTCCTGTGAATCCTGGGCCAGGGCGAACTCGCCGCCGACAAGGCCCAAGAGAATAAAAATGCCGATAAGCAGGTTAACGATGCGGGGGCTGTTCAATATTGATGTAGTCCTTGAAGCTGATTTCCTCTCCGATCTCTTCTTTGACCACCCGGATCCTGTCAGGCACAAAGGGATGGCTCCTGAAATAGGATCTTGGTCTCAAGGGCTTCCTTTTATTGATGCGTTCTAACTTTTCCAGGAAATTTATCATGGCGCGCGGATTGTATCCGGCTAATTCCAGGTAACGCGCACCCAGCTGGTCCGCTAATAATTCATCCTCCCGAGAGTAACCCATCAGGATGGAGCCAAAGGCGACATCCGAGGCTGCGCCCACGGCTTGAGTTTCAGGGGTAGCGGCAAACAGCACCCGTAGGAGGGAATAACCCTGCAGGGCCTGAAGTTTCTTTATGCTGTGCCTGGCCACGATGTGCGCGATTTCATGCGCCAGCACCGCAGCCAGCTGGTCGTCGTTATCCACCACATCGATTAAACCTTTGTTGACGTAAACGTAGCCGCCCGGCAAAGACACGGCATTGACCTCCTCGTCATCCAGGACTTCAAAATGGTAATCGATATCCTGCCGGTCGCTGACAGCCACGATTTTTTTCCCGATATCCTCCATGCGCTTTCGCAAAAGAGGGTCCTGGGCGAGCTTGTACTCTTTCTCCACTGCCTTTGAAATGGATTTACCCATCTGCTCTTCTCTCTCCGAACTGTAATAATAGGTCTCCTGCTGGCCGGTGACGATATTGTATTCCGTGGAACAGCCCGTAAGCGTAAGAGCAAAGAAGAGCATCAGCAATATCAAAAAAACTTTCACGTCTAATTTCTTAAGCATCCTATAAAGCGTCCTTAAGGGCAGGCCCACGACGTTATAGAAGCAGCCTTCGATACGGCGGATGAACAAAGCGCCTTTGCCCTGGATATCAAAACTGCCGGCCTTATCTAAAGGAGAGACCTGCGCAAAATACGCATTGATCTGAGCGGGCTTGAGCTTGTCCATATAAACTTTGGTCTTCTCATAACCTGAGAGCGTCTTATTTCTCTCTTTATCGATAACGGCGACTCCCGTATACACCCATTGGGGTTTGGCGCTGAAACGCTTAAGCATGCGTCTTGCCTCTCTCAGGTCTTTGGGCTTGCCGAAAATCCTGCCATCCTGCACGGAAACAGTGTCAGCGGCAATGATGATGCCGTTTTTCACGCGCACAGCGGCAGCCCTTGCCTTTTGCAGGGCATTGCGTTTGACGAGCGCGGCATATGACGAGCCTGAAGTCCGTCTCTTCTCCTTGACGCGCGAGGGAATCACCTTGAATTTCAAGCCGAACAGTTTGAAGAGCTGTCGGCGTGCTTTGGAATCGGTAGCTAAATAGACCTGTTTCATTTTATCAGCTGAGGCTTGCGCTTTCACCGGCCAGATACCCGGTTGAGAAGGCGGCCTGCAGGTTAAAACCTCCGGTATCTGCGTCAATATCGATCATCTCGCCGCAGAAATACAGGCCTTTGATCCGGCGGCTTTCCATGGTGCGCGGGTTGATCTCTCTCAAAGACACGCCTCCGCGGGTCACCATCGCCTGTTCAAGGGGTGCTGCCTTGAGGATATTCATTTTGAAGCCTTTAAGGAGTGAAATCAAAGCGTCTCTTTCGCTTCGGGTTGTTTGCGCACTCGGGCGATGCGGATCGATCCTTAGAATTTCCATAAAAAGCTTGCCACATTTTTGCGGTAATAATTCTTTCAGGGTGTTTTTGATAGACTTTTTGGAGTTCTGTTTAAAATCTCGTAACAGCCGCGCATGAAGCTGTTCTCTGGATAAGGCCGGCTTCAGATCGATTTCAACGAATACGCTTTGGCCCTGTGCCAACCAATCGCAGATCTGTCCGCTTAATGTCAAAACCAGAGGACCTGAAATCCCCGAATCCGTAAACAACAATTCTCCGATATCGGAAACGATCTGTCTTCTTCCGTCGCTGAATTTCAAACGGATGTTTTTAAGAGTCAGGCCCTGTAAGGCCTTAGGATATTTTTGTCTGACCTCCAGTGCCACCAATCCCGGCCTTAAGGGCGTGGTGCTGTGGCCTAACCGCTTGGCCAAATCTATCCCCTCTCCTGTTGAGCCGGTAAAGCTGTAAGAGATGCCCCCCGTGGCCAGAATGATCCGGTCCGCAAGAATAAGCTTGCCTCCCTCCAGAATCAAACCTTTTACGCCTTTGAGGTTGGGGTGCAACAATATGTCTTTCATGCGTGCTTTGTAAAGGATATTGACACACAAGGTGTGCAATTCCTTTTCCAAGACTTTCAGGATGCTGTCCGACCTGTCAACAACAGGAAAGACGCGCTGTTGTCTTTCAATCTTAAGCTTCACTCCTCTTTTCTCGAAAAATTGCATTAATTCCTGATTGAAGAATTTCTTGAAGGCATCCCTGAGGAACGCACCCGTATGGGAGAACCGCTTGAGGAATGAATCCAGATCGCATGCATTGGTGAGGTTGCATCGGCCTTTGCCGCTTAAGAGGAGTTTCCTGCCCAGCGAAGCGTTTTTCTCTACAAGGGTTACGTCCTGACCAAGGGAACTGGCCCGGATCGCAGCCATCATGCCTGCTGGCCCACCGCCGACGACAACTATTCTTTTGACCGCCACTTGAAATCTATAGTCCGAAATCTTTTATGGAAAATATGGACTCTAATTTTAATCCGGCTTCCGCCAGGTTCCTGGAGGCGCCTTCTTCTCTGTCAACGATCACAATGGCTGTTTTGACGTCGATGCCTTCTTTTTCCAGCGCTTGTTTTGCCTCGATAAGCGAACCGCCTGTGGTAGCCACGTCATCGACCAGGATGACTTTGCTGTTTTTCGCCAGCGCCGGCCCTTCAATCTGGCGCCCTGTCCCGTGTTCTTTGGTCGTCTTTCTGACGATAAAAGTCTTCAAGGGAATCTGTTTTATATGGCCTAAGGCAGCAACAGCTCCGACAATGGGATCAGCTCCTAAAGTCGGGCCGCCGATAGCATCCACGCCTCTTCCTTTAATAAGCTCCAGGATGATGCTGGCAACTAGAAACGCACCTTCCGGAGTTAAGGTGATCACCCGGCCATCCAGATAGTAAGAGCTCTTTTTTCCGGATGAGAGGACGAATTCCCCCCTCTTGAGAGCTTCCTTCTCCAGTAAAATTAGTAATTTCTTCTTTAAATCCTGCAGCTCTTCTCCTGCCATAGTCTTTTTATTTTACTATCCCAACCTGCCCCTGTCAACCTCAAAACGTTTCTAATTCCAATCGTAAAGCGTTTCTAAATTTGATCTCAAAAGTGCTTTGCATTGAAAGCTAAAACGTTTCAAACTTCATTTTTAAAAGCAGTTTTCCGAACAAAATTAGAAACGTTTTAATAGATTTTGACAAATGGGGAATTCGTTGATATGATAAGGCTTATGTTTCGACGTGTTATAAGCAATTTGCTGGATATCGTTTATCCCAAAACGTGCCTGGCCTGTCACGAGAGGTTAACGGATTCCTGCATAGACGGCTTAGTCTGCTCTGCGTGCTGGCAAAAGATCAAGAGAAACACACCTCCTTTCTGCTCTCTGTGCGGCAGGAGCCTAAAGAAAAAAAACTTACACAGGAGCCTTTGCCCCGAGTGCCAGAAGATGAGGTGGCATTTTGATAGGGCCTTTAGCCCCTGTATTTATGAGGGCGTGGTCAAAGAATTAATCCACGCGTTCAAATATAATAATAAGGACCATCTAGGGCTTACCTTAAGCAGGCTCATGACTGACTTTATAAAAGAGTTTCGCGTCCCCGTTGATTTTGTTGACGCTATCGTCCCCATCCCTTTGCATCGAAGGAGACTGAGGGAAAGGGAATTCAACCAAGCCGAGGTCCTAAGCGAACATCTTGCCAGAGAGTTCCAAAGACCCCTTGCCTGCGATTGGCTGCTGAGGCCCCGTGCCACAAAGACACAAACCGACTTAGAGAAAGACATGCGCCTCATAAACGTCCGGGGGAGTTTTTCTGTCAGGGACCCGCAAAGGGTCAAAGGCAAGAATATCCTCCTTATCGACGACGTGTTCACCACCGGAGCCACCTCCTCGGAGGCTGCGAAAACCCTGAAGCAGGCAGGCGCCCAGGTGGTGTTTGCCATGACGTTGGCAAATTAACCCATGAAAATACTAAGAAATTATTTTTTAAAGGAGTTCATCGGACCCCTGTTTTTATCCCTGGGAGCGTTGAGCTTTGTGATGGTCCTGGTGGGCAACCTCAAGCGCATCGCAGACCTGGTCATCAACAGGGGTATCGATATCTTAAGCGTTGGCAAACTCTTCCTTTTTATGATGCCTTACATCGTGACCTATGCCTTGCCCATTTCCGTGCTGGTCGCCGTACTCATGGCCCTGGGAAGACTTTCCAGCGATAACGAAATCACCGCCATTCGCGCCAGCGGCATCCATTTTTTCAGCCTGCTCTCACCCCTGATGGTCATGGGTGTTATTTTAAGCCTCTTCTTGGTCATCTTTAATGACCGGGCCGCAAGCTACGCCCATTACGCTTACAGAAAGACTCTGATGGAAATAGGTATCCGCAGGCCCGCTGCTGCTTTTGAAGAAGGGGTGTTTATCAATTCCTTCCGGGATTACATCCTCTTTATTTACCACGTGGACCAGAAAAAAAATAAACTCGGCAATATCCGCATCTACCAGCCCCAGGAGAACGGTCCCACCCGCACTATCATCGCCCGGTCCGGGGAATTCATCACCGACCCGGATAAGGGGACGGTCAAATTGAAACTGATGGACGGCTCTTCCGACGAACCTGACCCGAACAATCCGCTTAATTTTTATAAATTGAATTTCAAGACCTATTTTATGAGCCTTAACCTTTCCCAGGCAAAGGACACAGATAAGCTCGGCAAGAAACCAAAGGACATGAGTCTGCAGGAATTAAGAAATGAAATCAATAAGCTCAACAACGAAGGCATTGACACAACCCCCCTGTTGACGGAGATCAATGAAAAGATGGCCCTGGCCTTTTCCACCCTTGCGTTTATCCTCCTGGGCTCCTCTTTAGCCGTGATCACGCGGCGCAGGGAAAAATCCATCAATATTGGCTTGGCAGTCCTGGTGATAGGAATCTACTACCCGCTTTTTATCGGCTGCGAGGCATTGGCTATCGAAGGCGTGCTTCCTGCGACTCTGGCCATGTGGATCCCCAACGCGCTTTTCGCCCTCATCGGGATATTATTGACCCTAAAGGTATGCGCTTATTAGACCGTTACATTTTAAGATCGGTTCTGGCCACCTTCTTCGCCTGCATTTTTGTCTTCCTGTTTCTCTACGTGATCATCGATCTTCTCTCGAATTTGGAAGACGTATTAAAACAGCGCGTGCCGCTGGCTCTTCTCATTCATTACTACCTTTCCTACACGCCCATCATGCTGGTGCAGGTGTCTCCCTTTGCCTGCCTTTTAAGCACCCTCTACACCTTCGGCAGGCTCAATCAGAATAATGAAATCATCGCCATGCGCGCTTCGGGCATGAGCATCCTGCAGATCACCCGAAATGCGATCATGTTCGGCCTCCTGGTGAGCTTAAGCATATTCTGGATCAGCGACCGGATCGTCCCGCAGGCCCTGACGCTGAATCAGAAAATCAAAGTCATGATGGAGCAGGGCAAACAGAAAGAGAAAGATATCAGGACTGAGGTCATGTCCAACGTGACGATGTACGGAGTTCAAAACAGGCTTTTTCACATCAGCAAATTCCATGTGCCCGAGAACATCATGGAGGGCATCACGATCCTGGAGCACGACGAAAAACAGAACATAACCAAAAAGATCGTCGCCAATAGAGGCGCCTATCAGAACAACCAATGGGTGTTCAGCCAATGCATCACTTATGTCTTTGAGCCCAGCGGCCAGATCGAACAGGAACCGCAGTTTGAGGACGAACAGGTGATGTATATTCCGGAGACCCCGCGTGATTTTATCAACCAGAGGGACCAGCCTGACTACATGACCATCAATCAGTTGGAAAATTATATTTGGAGACTATCCAAGAGCGGGGCCGCCTCCGTCGTGCGCAGTCTCATGGTAGATTACTATCAGAGGTTTACCACGCCTTTTACCAGCGTGATCATCATCTTTCTGGGGATCCCTTTTGCTATGATCATTCGGAAGCGCGCGGCGGGATTGTCTTCTATGGGGATATCGATGCTGGTAGGATTTTTCTATTATATCATGGATGCGGTGTGCATTGCGCTGGGGAAAGGCGGCCTCCTTCCTCCCTTTTTGTCCGCTTCTTTAAGCCATTTCATCACTTTTATCGCCGGTCTGTATCTGATCAGTGTTCTTCCCTAACGGATGTAGAGGCGGGGTATGCGACTGCCCAGGCCGCAGACGATCTCGTAGGGGATCGTCTTAGAAGCCTGAGCCAATTCCTCGGTAGTGATTCTCATTTTGCCCTGGCTTCCGATCAACACCACTTCATCCCCTATCCTGACTTTTGAATCTCCGACTTCCACCATCATATGGTCCATGCAGATCCTGCCGCACACCTTAAAACGTTTCCCCCCAATCAAAACCGGCGCCTTATTGGATAAAAGACGCGGATAGCCATCACCGTAACCAATGGGTAAAGTAATGACCGTAGTTCTCCTTTTGGTAATATAGGTGCGACCGTAGCTGACTCCCCATCCAGGTGGCAATCTTTTTTTAAAAATAACCCGCGTCTTTAGGGCAAGGAGCGGTTTGAGTTTTATTTTCAGGTTTTGTTTCGGGTAGAGCCCGTAAAGGATGAGCCCGGGCCTGACCATATTAAAGTGGCCCTGCTTGAAATCAAGGACACCCATGCTGTTGGCGGCGTGGGCCAAAGGGACGGGGATGCCTTCTTTTTTTAAATCATCCAGTAATCGACAAAATAAGCGAATCTGTCGGCGGGTAAAACTTCTATTGCTGTCTGCCATGGTAAAATGCGTAAAGATACCCTCGATGCGAAGATTTTTTAACCGATGAATCTTTCGAACCAAGGCAAGCGCCTCCTCAGGCAAGACACCCAAACGCCCCATGCCTGTGTCGACCTTGATATGCACATCCAGGGGCCTTCCGTAAAGCCGCCCCCTCTCATCCAAGGCGCGCGCCAATCCTTCATCACAGACAGTAGCCGTCAGCCTGTATCGGAAGAGGGGCGCACTATCTTTTTTAAGAACCAGGCCCATGACCAATATGGGGGTTTTGACCCCTGCCTTTCTTAGAACGATTCCTTCGTCGACAGAAGCCACACCCAGATAATCCACCCCGCAAGAGACGAGCTTTCTGGAAACCGGGACGAGGCCGTGGCCATAGGCATCGGCCTTGACCGTGACCATGATCCGCGTCTTTGGCGAAAGCCTCTTCTGGACCTGGCGAAAATTATGCTCGAGATTGCCTAAATGAATCTCTGCCCATGTAGGACGGTAATATCTCATTTTTTTATCTGGCACTCCTTCGGATACAGATAAATCGGCTTGATATCAAAGGCATTGTTAAACTTTTTATCCTTGAGCCTCTCCAGCGCCTGCGCCACAAGATGGTGCGGCTTGGGGTACCAGGCGTCCTTATCCAAAAGAGTTACGCCCCTGACATGATGCATCAGGGCTTCCCGATAGAGGCCCACGGCATCCCCTAAGATGATACTGCCGGCTGAAACTTTTTCAAAAAATTCTTCCTGGCTTAAAAGCATGTACGGTTTCATCCTTTTTAAACAACCGCCTAAGTTCTTGAAAAAGCCGCAATAGAGTAAATTTCTCTTAGCATCGACGATAACGGCTATGGGCCTCTCGGTTGTTCCGGCGTTTCTGGCGATGATATCCAGACTTGAGATCCCAAGGACGGGCTTTTGCAAGGCCAAGCTGAACCCCTTGATGGCCGCTACCCCTGTGCGTAAGCCTGTAAAAGACCCTGGCCCCAGGCCGCAGGCAAAATAATCCACGGCCTCAAGCTTTAAGCCTGCCGCATCCAGGATCCTCTTGAGCGTAACGATAAGCAGCCTCGAGAGCTTTCTCTCCACTTCCAGCCTATAACTGTAGACTCTTGAGCCCCGGCTTATCCCCAGGCATAAATATTTCGTCGATGTATCGATACCCAGTAAGTTCATCGGATCTTCCCCATCAACTCTTTGGCGCGGCTGCCCCGGCTGCTGAACCTTAAACGTCTCATTGAGCCGTCTTTAACGAAAAGTCCCACTTTAAGATAGCCGTCAGGTAAAAAGGGCCCCAATCGATTGGCCCATTCAATAACCGTTACCCCATCTGCGTAAAGATACTCATCCAAACCCAGCGCCAAAATATCCTTTGGCCTTTTCAATCTGTAAAGGTCGAAATGGTACAAGGGAAGCCTCGCCTGCCTGTGCTCGCGTATCAACACAAAAGAAGGGCTGGTGACTTTTTCTTTATGGATGCCCAGACCCTCGGCAATGCCTTTTGTCAAAACCGTCTTTCCCGAACCCAACTCTCCAAAAAGGCAGAGGATATCCCCTGCCTTTAGATACTTCGCTATGCGCTTGCCTATACTTAACGTATCCCGTACGGATTGAGAAATCAACTCCATCTTTTAAAAGTGCCGATATCCTCTGATTTTAAAAGGTTTTGGCAAGCCATCCTTACCGATAAAGTTCAACCCTTCTTGTTTCGCAACAACCTCTCCGATGGGCCTGAACATCCTGATCTTCCTTTTTATCAATTTCTTGGCTTCCGGCTTTGGAAGGGTAAAAAGCAACTCAAAATCTTCTCCCATGGACAGGGCTTCCTTTATATGAGAATGTTTGGCCACCGGTATCAACTGTTCATAAATGACAGCGCCCACCTTGCTCCTTTCCAGGATATGATTCAAATCCTGGAGCAATCCGTCGGAAATATCGATCATGGCATGGGGCTTGAAATTCTTTGTTAAAAATAAAGCTTCCTTTACGCGCGGGGTAAACGTCAGGTGCCTGCCCCGGATAGAACCACCCAGAGTGCCGGTGACAAAAATGATATCGTGGGGCCTGGCGCCGCTACGCAACAAGAGGTCCTTCTTTCTGACAACGCCCAGCATACTTACGTCAATGACAAGCTTTGAAGAACGGCTAAGGTCTCCGCCTACGATATTGACTTTGAATTGCCTTGCCATAGCGCGCATCCCTCTTAAAAGCTCATCGACAAATCTTAAGGAGGTATCAGGAGGAAGCCCCAAAGAAACCAGACAATGCCTGGGGACTCCTGCGCAAGCGGCGATATCGCTTATCTGAATGGCGATGGCTTTGCGGCCGATAAGATACGGCTTGTCTTTGAGCGTGAAATCCACACCCTCCATGATCAAGTCACAGGTGAAGAGCTGATACCTGAATTTATCCAGGCTTAACACCGCGCAATCATCCCCGGAACCCTGGATCACGGAGGCATCCGTTCTTATGGACTTGCGGAAACGCTCGATCAAACCGAATTCACCAAGCTTGCTTATGAGCATATGTATTGTTATTGATTTCTCAACACCTTCGCTATATTTTTCCCATAGGGCGGCCTGATGATCCCTTTATCCGTTATCATCGCCGAAATCAAGCGATGGGGTGTGACGTCAAACGCCGGGTTAAATACCTTGATGTCCTTTCCGGCAATCGGCTTCTTGAAAAAAAGCTCCGTGACTTCTTTTTTATCGCGCTGTTCGATGGGGATGCCCCTGCCCGTTTTTATGTTCAGATCAAAAGTTGAAGCGGGTGCTGCAATATAAAAAGGGATCCTGTGAAAGCGCGCTAAAACCGCCAGGGCATACGTGCCGATCTTATTCGCTGCATCCCCGTTCGATGCGATCCTGTCTGCTCCGGCAATGACCTTTTTGATTTTTCCTTGGGCCATGAGGGTTGCGGCCATGCTGTCGCAAATGAGAGTGACATCAACGCCATGCCGCTTAAGCTCCCAGGTGGTCAGGCGCGCACCCTGCAGCATAGGCCTGGTCTCGCAGGCGAAAACTTTCAACTTCTTACCCTGACGACAAGCGCTATAAATGACGCCTAAGGCAGTTCCGTAATCAATGGTGGCTAAGATTCCGGCATTACAGATGGTAAGAAGCGTATCGCGCTTATGGATCAGGGCCGCGCCAAACGAACCGATCCGGCGACAGGCCTTTTGGTCCTCCTCCATAATCTGGCGGGCTTCCTTAAAAAGTATTTTCTTAAGCATAGCTACAGATTTATTTTTGTTCTTCTGACTTGCCTCCACCATCCTCTCCAGGCCCCAGAAAAGATTCCTTGCCGTGGGCCGCGAACGGCTGATATATTCTGCTATCCTTCTGACTTCCCTGTTAAAGACAATACCATCCCTGGCCTTAGAATTTTTAATCCCCAAATAGACACCCCAGCCTGCTGCAGCACCCAAAGCCGGCGCTCCGCGGATACGCATGGTCTTTATGGCCTGACAAAGAGAACTCAAATCGTCTATGGTGACGTAACTCAATTGCAAAGGAAGCTTGGTCTGGTCGATAATCCTGACCCTGTTATTTATCCACTCGATTGTTTTGATAGCCATATCTTCCCTCATCCGGAAAGGCTTAAGAGGAACGCTAAATCCTCTGAAGCGGATAAAGCATGGGGCGTATCCTTGGGCATAAAGATAAATACGCCCGGCTCCATCTTAATCTTTGTTTTCTTTATGAAGAATATCCCCTTGCCTTTTAAAACGGTAACCGCGGCCTCGCGGGTCGAGGTGTGCTCAGAAATGTCTGTCCCCTTGGACAGGCACATCAGGGTGTGATTGGACTTAGGGGTCTTAACCAGCACCTTGCTAAAAACCCCCTCACGGGGAAACTCCATAGATGTTGACAGGTTCTTTGTCGTCACGCTAGACACGGCAAACCTCCCTTTATAATCCGACCATTTTCGCAAACAGGCTTTTCCTCAGCGTTATCGCCGACGCAGGGCAACATTCCTGGCAGCAAAAACAGGCAATACACTTTGGATAATCGATTTTGATGTGATCTCTCTCCATGCGGATGATCTTTTCAGGGCAGGCCTTTATACATGCCCCGCACTTCGTACAACGGTCTTGCTTTACATAAGGATAATACTTGATCAATTTTGCAGCCAGCTTAAGAATGGGATGCGAAATCTTTTTCCTAATCGAAGCGGCGGGGAGCTCAAAAGGCTTATCAAGGAGCTGATGCCATTGGGAGCCCACAAGTTCAATGGATGCGATATCGGCAACCCCAAGCCCTCTTCGCGCTGCCTCTTTTGTCGTCGGAACATCCAGGGGCTCAACGCCCATCATCCGGGCCATGACGCTATCCAACGCCACGCTATCGGAACCTGCCAGCACAAGATTAAGTTCGTGCGGCCTGCCGCTTGTGCCCGGCCCATCCCCTTCCATGGCCACAATGCCATCGACAACCGTGAGGGCGGGCCTGATCTCTTGAAAGATATCGACCAGCATTCTGGAAAAATCCTCTCTGTCGAAATGTTTTTTATGCAATTCTGTTTTAAACGTCCCCGGAACCAATCCGAATAAATTCTTGATGGCTCCGGTCAAAATCGTCAAACCGTGCGTCTTCAACTTAGGCACATTGACCAGATGATCGCATTCATCAAGGATAGCGGCCAGAGGAAATTTATCTCTCATGCGCCTCTTATCAAACGCTATCAAAGAAACGCCTTCTTCTTCGCAAACCTTTCTCATGCCGGTACGGGTATAAACCTCACCCGCATTGTCTGTCTGGCCTCCCCAGACACTGGGCCCATCTCCTAAGACGATCCTGCACTCCAGGTCTTTTAAAATCCTGATCACCGCGCGCACCACTTCAGGATGTGTGGTCACGTGCTTCTCCGGTTCAACCGCCATTAGAAGATTGGGCTTAACCAGCACCCGGCTTTTGGGCCTGACAAAGCAGCTAATTCCCCCCAGCGCTTCAACAGCCTTTCTTACTGTCTCCTCTACAAGGGCAGGGTCATAACTCGAACATGGAAAAACGCAAACTCTGGAGCTCATTTAAGAAATTCTGAAAAAAGTCTTTGCGTTATGCGTGGTCACCCTCGCCACCTCATCCACGCTGATCTCTTTGATCCTGGCGATCTCCTCGGCCAGATGTCTGACATAGAGGGGCTCACACCTTTGGCCACGAAATGCCTCCGGCGGTAGAAAGGGTGCATCCGTCTCCAGTAATAATCTCTCTAAAGGCGTGACTCTAACCACATCCCTTAAGCCCTCTGCTTTTTTATACGTGATATTACAGGTAAAGGAAACAAAAAATCCTGAATCCAGGCATTCTTTTAGAAAATCAGCTCCGGAAGAAAAACAATGCACGACCGCTTCAAGGATTTCGAATTCTTTCAGGATCTTTAAGGTATCCTGCTCGGCCTGCCGGCAGTGAATGACCAGAGGAAGATCCCTCTCTTTGGCCAGTCTCAATAAAGTCCTGAATAAGGTCCTTTGATTCTCGGGTCTTGAATAATTTTTGAAATAATCCAAACCGATCTCGCCTACGGCTACGACCTTCTCCTGTTTTAAAAATTCTAAAAAAGTCTGTTCATCCTTTGAACTGAATTTATCCGCCTCATGAGGATGGATGCCGGCGGTCGCATAGATAAAATCATACTGTTTAGCTAGCTGCAAAGACCTTTCCGTTGCTTTAAGGCTTGAGCCGATATTCACCATCGCCTCTATCCCTTGCTCCTTGGCGCGGGCAATGACTTCCTCCCTGTCAGCGTCGAATTCCGGGAAATCCAGGTGGCAGTGAGTATCTATCAATTGAGTGCGAAGTTCCGAGTTCATAGTTCGCAGTTTAGGGACTAGATTTTGAGGTATCTATCCGGGGGAAAAGCGGGTTGCCTTTCTTGATCTTATCCGTACCCAATTGCTCTTTGATGGAAGCAGATGTCTTGGGCATGAAAGGATAGACTTGAATGGCGACTTCCCGAAGCACTCGTACTAATAAAAAGATAAAACCTTTAAGCTCCTCCTGCCTGCCTTCCTTAGCCAAGTTCCAGGGTTTCTTGTCTTCTATGTATTTATTGGCCATGCCGATCAATTCCCAGATATTTTCGAGGCTCGCGGAAAAATTAAGATTAAGGTCCTTGACCAGGGAATCTCTGACTTGGTCCTTGAGGAGCCTGACTTTTTCTTCTATCCGCCTGCCCTGCTCATCTTGCGCGCTTGTCTGAGCGGGGATGGAGCCCTGATAATATTTCTCAACCATCGTCAGCGTCCGGTAGACGAGATTGCCCAGGTCATTGGCCAGATCTGCGTTGAATCTCTTGACAACGGCCTGCTCCGAAAAAGTCCCGTCCAATCCAAAAGGCACATCCCGTAAAAGGAAATACCGGTAAACATCCAAGCCGTATTTTTGCACCATATCCAGCGGATTAATCACGTTCCCGCGCGACTTGGACATCTTATCTTCATCGCTGAGCCACCAGCCATGGGCAAATATGCACCTCGGCGGTTCTATATTTAAGGCATGCAGCATGATCGGCCAGTAGACCGCATGCTGCCTCAGGATATCCTTGCCGATGAGGTGAACATCGGCCGGCCACCATTTCGATTGATAAACCCCTTTCCCGTCAAATTCACCGACGGCGCTGATGTAATTGACCAAGGCGTCGAACCAGACATAGGTGACGTGGTCCCGGCTGAAGGGAATGGGAATCCCCCAGTTCAGGCGCTCTCTGGGCCGCGAGATGCACAGGTCGCTGAGTTTATTACGCGTTAAGAAACTCAATACTTCCGCGTGACGGCTGTCCGGTTTTATAAAATCCGGATTACTCTGGATGTGTGCGATCAACCAATCCTGATGCTCGGACAACTTAAAAAAGTAATTGGTCTCGCTGATCTTCTCCATGGTCCTTTTGCAGTCAGGGCACGCCTGGTCCGGCGCCTGCGTCTTCGACCAGAAGGTCTCGCAGGGTGTGCAATACCAGCCCTCATAAGGAGCCGAATAGATCTGTTGCTTTTCATAAAGAAGCTTCAGGAAATCCTGTACGATTTTCTGGTGCCTGGTTTCGGTCGTGCGGATGAAATCATTGTAAGAGATATCCAGAGACTTCCAGAGGTCCTTATATTTGACGCACATCCGGTCGGTAAACTCCTCCGCTTTTAATTTCAGTTCATCCGCTGCCTTCTGGATCTTCTGGCCGTGTTCGTCTGTGCCCGTTAAAAACCAGACGAACTCATCCCCTAAATCCTTGCGCATGAAGCGCGCCAGTACGTCCGCGGCGATCGTCGTATAAGAGTGCCCGATATGCGGAGAGGCATTCACGTAGTACAGCGGAGTCGTGATGTAGAATTTTTTAACCATCTTTTTAAGATTTCTCTTTATAGCTTACCGTAATCTGCGCGCCGTCTTCGAGCTCCACGATGGCGCTACGCTTGAATACGTTGACACTGATGACCTTGCCTTTACCCTGGGGCAAGTGGAGGCGCTCTCCTTCGCGGGGAAGGCCCTTGGATAAAATCTTGTATGTCTCGTATTCGAAATAGAGGCAACACATCAGGCGTCCGCAGAGGCCCGATATCTTCGGCGGATTCAAAGGCAGGCCCTCCTCCTTGGCCATTTTGATGGTAACGGGTTCAAAATCTTTTAAGAACCGCGCGCAGCACAACTCTCTCCCGCAGGGACCGAACCCTCCGAAAAGTCGTGCCTCATCCCTGACACCGATCTGCCTTAGCTCGATGCGGGCCTTGAAGATCTTGGCCAAGTCCTTGACCAAATTTCTGAAATCGATCCTGCCGTCGGCGGTGAAATAAAAGATGATTTTCGTGCGGTCAAAAGAATACTCCGCCCGCACCAGCTTCATGTCCAGCTTATGCTCTTCTATTTTCTTTATGCAGGCGCTAAAGGCATCCTTCGCCTTGCTCCTGTTTTCTTCAATCTGCTTCAAGTCATTTTCGCAGGCCA
Source organism: Candidatus Omnitrophota bacterium (assembly GCA_043798795.1). Taxonomy (GTDB): domain Bacteria; phylum Omnitrophota; class Gorgyraeia; order Gygaellales; family Profunditerraquicolaceae; genus JBDRKE01. The sequence continues at coordinate 3,897 of JAZDOJ010000056.1, read as the reverse complement.
CGCGCACCAATTTTTTGGGAGATTCCTTGGAAGGAGTATCCGCCGTAACCTTATCTTTGGGCGAAACCACCAAACCGTAATCCAGCCCCCGGTCATGCTCGACGATAACGTAATCCCCTTCCTTGACGTTTATAGGATGGGCCTGGTACAAAAAGACCTGGCCCGAATCCCTTAACCTGACGTAGACGTTCCCTTCCATACTTGGCTCCTCAAATCGTAGAGTAATAATTTGATGTTGATGTTATGCTCCAGATAAAAGATCGAACGCGTAATCGCATTCATGATTTCATGGAGCTCGGGGAAAGAAAAACGGTCCATGACTTTTAACAAATCGTACTTTCGGTCCTCATGGATGATGGCTTGAGGCGGCATGCCGATTTTGAGGCAATAAATATCGCGGAACCACGTCGCCAGGATGTTGAGGTCCTCTCTGACCTTGAATCTGTCCTCTTTCGACAGATGGTCAAATGAGGACCTTCGGCTAAACAGGAAGCTATCGATAACGACATTCTTTTCCTTTAGGACGTCTGTTTCCTTTAATCTCAAGGCGCATCCCAATCGTCCTTCCGAGACGTAAGCCAGGTAATGCGCCCGATGGAGATCCAGGCCGTGCTTATTTATTAAAACTTCCTGAAGGCGTTCCTGCTCAAGGGGCCTGAACCTTACCGTCTTGCAGCGGCTGACGACGGTTTTAAATAAAAGCACGGGCTTATCACTGATTAAGATAATGAGGCTGTTGCCAGGCGGCTCCTCTAAGGTTTTTAAAAGCGCACCTGAGGCTTCGGCCGTAAGCCGGTGCGCATCATTAAGGATAAACACCTTAAACCTCGCCTCGTAGGGCCTCAAGCAAATTTCCCTTTGCAGCTGGCGGATATCATCTATCTTTATCTCTGACTCATCCGATTCGATCAGGTGGATATCAGGATGCACATGACGATCGATCTTCAGGCAGGAAACACAACGGTCGCAAGAATCCGTCTGGAGCTGCTCGCAATTGACGGCCTTAGCCAGTGTCTCGGCCATGAGCTTTTTACCCACGCCTTGCGGCCCTGTAAAAAGAAGGCCTCCCTGCAGACGGCCCTGTTCCAGGCAGCCCTGCAGCATATGGGTGGCAAACTCCTGGCCTATGATGTTTTGAAAGGACAAGTTATCTTCTCTTAAGAAAGCCGTCTATTAGCTTCCTTATCTGTTTCTGTATCTGGTTTTTGTTCCCATCAACTTTGATAATCTTAATCCGTCGAGCGTAGCGCCTGGCTAATCGCAGGTACCCGTTTCTCACGCGTGCATGATACGAGAGCGACCTTTGCTCAATACGGTCCTTTTGGGAATTGCGATATTTAAAGCCTTTCTGGATGGCCAGGTCCAGGAGTATAGTAAGATCCGGGTTGATTCCGGCCGTGACCCGTTTCCCGATCTCTTCGATCAGTCTGATATCCAATCCCAGGCCATAGCCCTGGTAGGCAAGCGTAGAATCCAGGAACCGGTCACAGATGACGACTTTTCCTGAGCCAAGCGCCGGTTTTATGATTTCATGAACGATCTGAGAGCGGGCGGCCATGTAAAGGAGCATTTCGCAGACGGGCGTCAGGGTGAGGTTTGCGGCATCCAGCAGAATCTTTCTGATCTTTTCACCCACGGCCGTGCTCCCGGGCTCGCGCAGATACAGGACGTTAAGGCCTTTCTTCTTTAAATACTGATAAAGAAGCCGCGACTGCGTGCTCTTGCCGCATCCTTCAGAACCCTCAAATGTAATGAATGCACCTTTCATGACTACACCAATTAAGCGTTTGGATCACTAACTCTTCCTAAAAATAAAATATTACCAGTCTTCTTTTCTTCAATTATAAATATAAATGGGTGGTCTGCTTTGAATATTTTTATTTCTCTGGGTTGGGGAGGCCATACCGCTCCCACGTCAATAACTACAGCGGTTACCGCAGCCGCTTCTGTGCCTTCTTCATTAACTGCAATAAAAGACTGATGAATTACCTCATCAATATTCAAATCTTTCTTGCCGGTCATTCCTGAGAAATCTGCTTTTCCCCCGAAATCAATACCCAATGTAAAAGCTGTTGCCATCCCCATTTCCTTCAATGTGCCCTTTATAAAATACTTATTCTCAAATTTAAACTTCGGCAGATAAACGTCAACCCTCTCTCGTTTAAGGCTATTTTTCCATTCAGACAACTTTTGAGCATTTAAGGATGCTTCAACTGACTCCAGGTCATCATTTTTAGGAAGAAATATAAGCATGGATAATTCTTTTCCGTCGTAGGGCAACTCTAAAACCTGGACCTGTTCTGTTTCAGCATAATTGAACTCTTCGCCGCTTAAACTCATCATCTGAACCTTAACAATATTGCCAGGGCTTACTCTAAAATCCTCCTCTTTAGTATACTTCCTACCAAACTGCTCAAACCAGGCTCCCTTAAAATAAATTGCATTGGTAAGAACTAAACGTGTAAGCTCGCCAAGAACGCCCGATGGAATCAAGCCCTTTATTTTATTATTGGTCTGTTCTACCACCCAATTGTTGATGGACAATCGCGACTTTTCAGTTTCATTTACAAAATCTAAGTTAGTTACTTTACCTGCATAATAATTTTCTATTAAATTGAAATATTCTTCCAAAAATAAATAATCTTTTTGTGCCCAAAGAGCATTCGCTATATGAAGTTCGTATTTTTTGTCTTTTCTGTTAATCCGATTGTTTATTCTTTGAAATTCTTCTCTACGCAAGGAATCATCTTTTGGGAAATGAAAAACTGCTTGGATTTCATCAGCAGTGGTTCCTTCTGCGCCCTCATATGCCATGGCTAATGCGCTAGAAATGCTATAAGGAGAAAAGAATATATTCTCCTCGCTTGATTTGTATCTGGCGTAAAGTTCAAAAGCGAATTGATTGTTAGCATCTACTACGCTATTGGCGTCTTCGGCAAATAATGAGGAGAACAAAAATAATAAACCCGAGAATAATACTAAACTACATAATAAGAGTCTTTTCATCCTTATTTCTCCTTCAATGACCAAATAATTTTATAGCCTCCTTCGCCAGGTTGTTTTTCCGTCTTTCGTATCTTCTAATATAATGCCTGTCGCTTCAAGTTCCTTGCGTATCTTGTCCGCCTCTTTGAAATCCCCGTTCTTCCTGGCAGTGTTACGCTTTTCAATCATTGCTGCCTCATCGGCAGACAGATCTGCTGATGCTCTTCTTTGAAGTTTAAGCCCCAGAATATCCTTTAACTCAAACAAGAGATCCCTGGCGCTAGATATGAATTCTAAATTCTCGATATTTTTATTGGCGGCGCTTACCAATTCAAACAGGGCGGAGAGGGCTTGCGGCGTATTAAAATCGTCATCCATAGCCGCGATAAATCTGTTCCTATTCTCTTCTACCTCCTGAAATCTTTTACCTGCGCTCTTATATTTTCGCGCTTCTGTACTCTTATCCAACAGAATCAAAATCCTCTCCAGCGCTTTTTTCGCCTCTTCAATCTTGTCTTCCGTATAATCTATGGGGTGCGCATAATGTGCCGATAAAAAGAAAAGTTTCAGTAGGTCCGCATCCTTATATTCTTCCATAAAATCTTTAATGGTCACAAAATTCCCCAGAGACTTAGACATTTTCTGCCCATTAATCGTCAGCAAGCCGTGATGAATCCAGTATTTGGCAAAGGGCTTTCCTGTTAACGCCTCAGCCTGGGCAATCTCGTTCTCATGATGGGGAAATATCAGGTCCCTGCCGCCGGCGTGAATGTCGAGCGTATCCGTTTTGAGGAATTTTTGAGCCATCACCGAACATTCAATGTGCCAACCTGGCCTCCCCATTCCCCAGGGGCTCATCCACGAGGGTTCATCCGGCTTTGATTTCTTCCAGAGGGCAAAATCCAGGGGGTC
>JAZDOJ010000028.1:0-29673 GCA_043798795.1 Candidatus Omnitrophota bacterium | reverse complement strand
CTTCCTTCATCAGGATCCATCTGAAAAATCTTGCAGATAAATACTTAAAATGTCTTAGAGATTTGATTTGCATAAGGTTACGTATTAATATCTTTGGCCTCAGAAAAAATTTTAAAAAAGCCTTCCTTTGCAGTCTCTTTAGTTCATCCTTGCTTATGAGCTCTGGAGTATAGGTTGGGATCATGAAAAGGAACTTCTTAAGGTTTACATGACCCAACTTACCATCGCGTTTTAGGCTTTCAAAGCTTTCGGAGCCGGGCAACGGCAGATAAATAAAAAAATTGGCTCTGATAAGATCAAGCTCTAAAGATAAATCAATTGTCTGTTCAATATCCTTTTTTGTCTCTCCAGGAAACCCCACGATAAAAAAACCGGCTATCTCTATCCCATGCCTTCTTATCAGCGCAATAGAGCTTTTAATTTTATCAACCGTTATATTCTTTTTCATAAGATCCAAAATCCTATCCGATCCAGACTCAATCCCAAGAGAAATCAGATAAAGGCCCGTTTCTTTCATCAACTCAAGCATCTCATCGTCAAGCGTATCCATCCTGATACCATTCGGCACAGACCAGCTCATATTCAGATTCATTGCTTTAAGCGTCCGTAAAAAATTATTTACATAGGCCTTATCAAGAGTAAAATTATCATCCACTATATGAAATTCTCTTATTCCAAAGTCATCGTGCAGCATTTTGATCTCAGAAATCACATTCTGAACACTCCTCTTTCGTAACATCTTACCAGAAATGAGATTACCGGCACAGAAGGTGCATAAATAAGGGCAACCTCTCGTCACTATAATAGGCGCAATGGGAAAGTTTTTGTAAAATGCTCCATGCTGAGCTGGCGGATAAGTTTGAGGTTTTATCAGATCCCAAGAAACACCTCCCAGACTATCTATATCCTTAATAAAATGTTTTTCATTTATTTGAATATGGCCGTTTTTACGCCAGATAAGGCCCTCAATATCTTCAAAACTATAATCTTTAATTCCCGCAAGTTTATCGACTAGTTTTGAAAAACCAATCTCTGCCTCCCCTTGGAAAGCATAATCTAGTTTATTTCGAAAAAAATCCATAGTCTCAAGGGGCACAGCAGAAGGATGAGGACCGCCTAATATAGTCACGGCGCCTATTCTTTTCGCTGATCTTAACATCTTCCTTATATTGTATAGATCAAATGTATAGCATTGTATGCCAACAATCTGGGGCTTTGTCTTTTCCATATAGTACCCAAAAAGACGGGGTGTCATCTTTTCTTTTATGCAATCAAGGATTTCGACTTTATGCCGTAACCTTATGGAAGTCGCAAGATATCCAAGGCCGAGTGAGGGCTGGATATGGTCACTGAGATTGTAGGGTTTTACGAGTAGAATATTCATAGTTTAATTTATAATTTTCGCTAATCAATAAACCTGTATTTAATAATAGTCCATAAAGCGCCAAACCCATGAGTCCATCTTATTTTTTTACCTTCTTTATATGTTCTGCCATAATATGAAATAGGTATTTCATAAATCCGTAAATTCTTTTTCAATATCTTTGCGGTAAGCTCGGGCTCTATAGAAAAGCCGCTTGATTCTAATTTCATACCCTCTATGACTTCTCTTCGAAATACCTTATAACAGGTTTCCATATCCGAAAGTGTCGTGTTATAAAGGATATTTGTAACAAGCGAAAGAAAAGTATTGCCAACTTTATGCCAAAACATATATACTCTTTGAGGTTTTGCACCCGTTAACCTGGAACCGTAAACAACATCAGCTACACCTTTTACGATAGGGGTTGTGAGTTCAATAAATTCTTCAGGATCATACTCAAGATCAGAATCTTGTATCGCAATGATCTCACCCGTCGCTACCTTAAAGCCTGTCCTGAGTGCTGCGCCTTTGCCTAAATTTTTTTCATGGAAATGCTTTTTAACTTTTGAACCAAGATTTTCTTTCTCTAAAATTTCTTTTGTGCCATCAGTGGATCCATCATCAACTATAATCAGCTCTTTTAAAAAATTAAGCTTTAGTACTTTCTCTGCAGATTTTAAAATAGTATTTTTTTCATTATAAACCGGCATAATAAGCGATAGGTATTGTTTTTCCATACCTCTCATCCTTTCTAATCCCTAAATCATAGGTACCCTACAAATAATTAGTAGATAAATTGACAATTCTCTACCAGCTCATGGCGAGCCTTCTTTTATGATCCTTCTTTGACTACCCGCTTATTTTTGTCATTGGCTTTTGGCAACAAACCAATTCGCCGCCGCCGACCTCCTTGACTTCTACGACATTGCCGCAAACCTCGCATTTGAAGACTTCTCCCACGTTCTTTACTTTTGCCATTATCACCTCCTGTTCACTTCACCTCTACGGATGCATCCGCATCAAAAGGGTTTGTCCTCATGGCTAATGAAAAAAGATAGGGATAATCCTGTTTGAGGTGCCTCATGTAATCCAGCCACTGCCAAATCAACTGCTGGTACGCCCTCTCTATAGACGAGCAGGCGGTGCAAAATTAACATGACGATCAAGACATCCAGGAACAAAAAGGCAATGTCGCCAATAAGATAAAGGAAAATGTGGTGTAGATCCTTGAAAATATAATAATGAACAAGGTAAAAAAACACGCATAAACTAATAAGGATGATAGCAAAGACCACCTGCCATTTAAAAAATCGTCTCATTTCAATAACTCTTTCTTGTGTTGACCGCTGCTTCCTTGAGAAATGTTTTTAGTCCTTCTCAGGCCTAACCTGTAAAGAAATATTCTCAGCGCAGCCCATACCTGTCCAAAAGAGTGGATTTCTGAAAAAATACCTATTAGAATCTTCGGACGCAGGTAAAATTTTAAATGGACTTTACGCATAAATCGACGCAGACGTTGCTCCTGTAATTGATCGGATGCAAAAATACTGTTTCCATATAGCGAGAACTGGTCCCAATGTTTATTTTCTTTAATTTGATTATTCTCTATTAAATTCTTATACATCTGTGTGCCCGGGAAAGGAATGCACGGTGCCAAAGAAATCTTGTGGAAAGGTTCGTTCATAATCAAATTTTCAGTTTTTTGAAAATCGTCCTCGTTTTCTTCTGGAAAACCAAACATAAAAAATCCAGTGATTTTTATCTTTGTCGTCTCTGAAACCAGACGCAACTTCTGCCGCACATGCTCAATGGTTATGCCCTTGCGAACCATTTTTAATATCTTCTCCGATCCAGACTCGATGCCTACGGCGATTGAATAACAACCAGATCTTTCCATGAGCTTCAATAATTCTGCATCTAAAGAATCGATCCTAAGCCCATTAGGGCAAGCCCATGAGATTTTTGTTTTACGGTCTATGATAATCCGGCATACCTCGCAGGCAAAGTCCTTATCGAAAGTAAAATTATCATCTTCAAAGTGAATTTCTTTAACCCCATATTCTTTAACTAACAAATCTATTTCGTCAACGACCTTGGAAGGTGTGCGTTTACGAATTCTATGTCCCATATTGAGGCTGGCCGCGCAAAAGGTACAAAAATAAGGACAGCCCCTGGTAGCGAAAATGGGGGCGATTGGGTACGCGCGGTTGAATAAACCATGAGAAAGAGCAGGGTATGTCCGAGGGTCCATTAAGTCCCAGGCGGGTAAGCTTAGCGCATCGAGATCCTCAATGTAAGACCTATCGTTAACTTGAACACGATTATTGTCGCGCCAACCGAGATTTGGAATAGAAATCCTTCTACTAAGATTACCTTGTTCCAAAGTCTCTACCAATTTTGGAAATGCCTCTTCGCCTTCCCCATGAATAACATAATCAATCTCCGGACACTGCGATAACAATTGTTCGGGAAGGGCGTTAGCATGCGGCCCACCGATGACACTGATGATATTCGGAAATAATTTCTTTGCTGTCTTCATCATGGCCCTGGCAGAATGATACGTGTGGGTAAACATCTGGATCCCAATAAGATCATATTGGCCAGCGCGTAAAAACTTTGCCCATCCCGATTCATTGACTCCTTGCTTAAAACAATCAAGGTAGGTTACTTCGTGTCCTTTGCTTCTCAATGCTGAGGCTATGTAACCCAGTCCTAAATTAGGTACTATATACATTTCTATATTTTGGTACGGAACAACCAATGAAATTCTCATAAGTCAGTAAGTCACCAAATATTTCCTGTTCTAAGAGAATAAATAAATAATCTTATTAATTGAGCGGGGGAAAGAATTGTCATCAATCGGAATATTTTCAAGGGATTAAGATAAAAGTCCGTATGCATTTTTTTTATCCACCTTACGGCATCCCTACTGAGCATTTCAGATTTTATCAGCTTAGGGACTCCAAAAAAAGTCCCTTGTTCCTGGCCAAACATGTTTCTGAAATCATCTTTAGTAACTGTCTCATAGAGAGGCGTCCCGGGAATTGATATTACTCTTGTGATCTGAATAAAATCAGGATTCAACTTTTTTATGAAAGAGGCTGTCTTACGTAAATCTTGCATGGTTTCTGCGGGAAAGCCAATCATAAAATTAGCATAAGTATTTATTCCTATCTTTCGACACCATTGAACCACTTGTGCAACTTTTTCTAAATCCATGCACTTTTTTATCTTCTTCATCAGTTCAGGGCTGCCTGTTTCAGGTGCAACGCCTATGAGCCAAACTCCCGCATGGAACATTTTATCTAATAAATCGAGTTCAATGAAATCAACTCGAAGCCCGTTCGGAAACTGCAGCTTAACCATGATATCCCGCTTAATTATCAAATCAAAAATCTGCTTTGCCCTTTTAATATCTAAAGAAAAATTGTCATCTTGAATGCATATTTCTTTTACGCCGAGCTCCTTGACCTGCCATTCCATCTCATCAACAACGTTTATGCAAGACCGTGCACGCCATTCATGCCCCATGGAATGAAAACAAAAGGTACAATGAAAAGGACATCCTCTTGAGGTCATAATGCTTGAGACGGGAAACCTTTTCCTTAGGGGGGTGTTATATTTATGAATCATGACTTTATCTAAAGCGGGAAAGGGATATTCGTCTAAATTATTTTTATGCTGTCTTTCGCCTCCATAAACAAAATGTTTATTTTTTCTCGTATATAATCCCGCTATCTCTTTTCCGTCGATAAATGCCCCCTGCACGATATAATCCAAAAAGGCTTCTTCCCCTTCCCCTGTACAGATAGCATCGATATTTTCATTATTCGTAAAATATAAGGGATTTGATATGCAGCTAGGACCTCCGATTATAACTTTTGCATCCGGATTTTGTTTTTTTATATATCGGATTGTCTCCAAAGAAGTAGATATATTGGCCATATTCAAACTTAAACCAACCACATCATAATTTTTCAGGTCCTTATCTAACCTGTTTTGAATCGTAAAATCAAAAACGTCCAGAAGGATGTTATTCCTTTGGAGAAATGAAGCTATGCTCAAGATGCCAAGCGGAGGTAATGTATTTACGTATAAATTGCGTTTTCGGGGAGCTTGAAATATTAACAAAACAGACGGTTTCATTTTGATTCGCACTCGTTTTTCTTCTTGAGCAATCTTAAAATCCATCCAATAGTATTATTCTAACACAAAAGAAACCCTTGATAAACAAAAAACCAGGCCGCTTGCGCACCCTGGCTATTTGGTCTATGGAATTTCGCTGTTAAAATAGGTTACTTTCTTTCAACTGTACGATATTGCTTGAAATAATCATCCCTATTTTCATAATTCTAGAATACATCCTTCCTTAACCTCGATAACATTGCTCTTCAGCAAGTTAAAGATGCTTAGCACTATTTTTATTCTGACTTTACCTACGCCTCGGCTATCCTCTCCCTGCCTGCCAGCAGGCAGGGAGAGTCCCCCTCTAACCCTTCTACGCTCTCACTTTGTTCGCTTACTCAGGTTAAACGCAGCCATCGGCCAGCCAAACGTGTTTATATAGAGAAGTGGTTTTCGAAATATCACAACCTTTTGGTTTTGCCGTAGTTGGCATTTTGTAAATACATATTTTTAAGAATTGTTTTCGATTATTTGACTTTCCTTAAGTGCCTTTTCAAAAAGATAAGTGTCATAAACATTGAATGGGCAGTGGCAGTGCTCAAGCGGACATTTGATTAACCTGTTTTTAAATTGGATATCTTTATATATATGCCCTAAATTTTTAGGTAAATGAAAACATAGATGTATATCGCCGGTTGTACAAACTGCAGCTACATTGTACCCCGCATTACATATTTTTCCTTGAGCGGAAAGAGACATTTTTAAATCTGCGCTATTTTCTATCCCAAAGGTTTTCAGTTCTTGTTGAGTATAGGAATCAGGATATCTCTTCCCGTTATAAACTCCTCGAAATCTGTCAAATTTTAACTCAATACCCTTTTTTTTGAAAAATTCCTTGTATTTCTCGACTTCATTAAAAAGTTTTGGATAGGCAACCTCTAAAGCCTCTATGTTAAAACCTTTTTCTTTACACAATAAAAAATTATGAATAAATACATCTAATAAATCTAACCTTTCTAATTCTTTTATATGCAAAGACGCAATAATCCAGAGCACCTTTTGCGGATCAATTTTCTCGTAAAGCTCTTTGATTTTTTTAGAAGTTAAATTTGTAACAAAAGTAAGGTAGTGTTTTTTTGTTATTTCTGCGCTGGCTTCAATTATATTCGGGACTAAGAAAGGCTCACCTCCACCCGTAAAACAAATATTAAAAATTTTGTTTGTCTTATCAAGAGTGCTTATTAAAGCAGATATGTTTATGTCAGATATTTTTCCTGTCTTCTCTTTTATTTTTTGATTGATTATCCTCATTATTTCAAGAATCGATAGTTTAGATATTTTTTCAATATTTCTTTTTATTTTAGGAAAGAGAAGTTGTATCGTTGCAAGAATATTTATGCTTTTCTCCTTAGGCGGGTGATTATAACAGTATTCACATGATAAATTACATTTATCACAAACACTCCATTGTAACCGAGCATCATAATTTTCATTTTCTTTTTGTTTATCTTCCATAAGTTTTTATATATGGATTTGTTTTTGGTATATACTTTCGGGCTTCCCAAAATGATTCTTCAGCACCCGTATTAATTGTTACTTAGGAAGCCCCCCATAACATTTTACTTACGTACGGTTTCCTCTCTGCTAATTTTCATAACCACTTGATTAATCTAACCTTATAATAGCTTAGGCTATCCTCTCCCTGCCTGCCGGCAGTCAGGGAGAGCCCCTTATAGCCCTTCGACGCGCTCACTTCGTTCGCTTGCTCAAGGTAAACGCAGCCATCGGCCAACCAGACGTCCATATGTACAAACTTTTTCTACCCATCTTCATTTATCTCTTGTGCTTTCGGCAAACTTGTCACCATATAAATGTCTTACTACTAGATTCATAACACTCGGCGCCACTTCCATCCTTTTCCATCCCAGGATATGGATTAAAGAACAAACGGTTTTTTTAAGAATTGTAGACCTGTTCCAGATATCCGCCTTTGTCATGTAACAAAGGTTTTCCTGCATGTATGTATATGACATGCATGTAGTACAGGGAATCCCATTCCTGGCTTCTTTTTTACCTAGAAGCATTTGTCTAGCATACCCTATCTTCTCGCCATTCAAACCACTCTCTAACCCGGACATAAAAACATTCCCAAAGTCTCCCCAATAGTTGACACAACAACCCAAAATCCTCCCATCCCAATTAATCTGTGGGTCGTTCCAAAGTTGAGAACAAGGCTCCTTAAGAAAATACCTCTTACCATATTTTTTATAATACTCGCTACAACTAGCAACGCGCAATTCTGTTGCATTTCTCACTAGATCTTTATTGGTAACAGGACGGTAATTCTCATTCCAGCTGAGTTTTATATAAAAAATCATCTTCAGCTTCTTCGCCAACTCTCTAGCGGTCTCGATCTCATGTTCATTAAAGCCAAAAGGTACAAACTGCCATCTCAGTAATGGCAAGAGGGTTCGATATTTGGCTTTATAGAAATTAATTATTTTGATATTCTCGATGACCTGAGCAAAATTCCCGCCGCGGCGATATGCCACATAGGTTTCCTGACTCGCCCCATCTATCGAACAATTTAAAAAAAGGAATTTATATTTGACCAACCCTTCCAAAACTTTTTCCTTGACCGTATTTAAATTCACACCGTTCCCCGCTGTCAAAACAATGTTTTTTTGATAAGCATATTCAATAATGTCGTTTATGTTCGGATTCAAAAAAATCTCGCCCCAATTTGATAACTCAATGCAAGAGATGCGGGGATTTTCATCTACCAGTTTTTTGTAATCGCTAAAACTAAGAAAACCATCGCCAAGCGTATGGCTGACGCGCCCTTGCGCTGTTGGACAGAGCGGGCATTTCAACTGGCAAACAGTGGAAGCATCAAGCCTTATACTTGTAGGGCGTATCCTTTCAATCATTTGACCTTACTTCTAAGATTGACACAGAATTATCTTGCTCGCAACCGCCATCCTTCAATTGAATGTGTTTCATTGTAGCATAAAAGACGCCTCTCACAAATAAAAACAAGCTGAATCATCAGCCTGTTTTATTAATTCGGAGTTAAGAATTCAACAGGTAAATTTTGCTGCGGTCGCTTTTTGATAAGTTAAAACAAAAGCGGCTGCAGAAATAGGCCGTACCCCAGAAGCACAACGGCAATATTTGTTTATCTGGTTATCGGTTTTCTTGTGTTTCTGATAAAAATTTTATTTCCTAAAAAGCTTATTGCTTATGTCTCCCACTGCTTTCTGGGCAGCTGCCTGTAACTGGGCCTTTGCCTTTTCAATCAGGTCTTTGGCCCGCTGAGAGTCTTTATCCAGGTTGCTCAATACATGCTGAGCTGTCTCAATGACCTGCTGAAATTCCTTAGAGTTATAGAATGCCTCTGCCTGTTGAATGAGATAATTGACCTTTTCCTGAATAGTCTGAAGCGCCTGGGAATTTTGAATGGCTTCGCTTGCCGAACCAGACTTCTTTGTGCAGCCTGCGTTTAAAAGCATACCGAAACTTAAGCACATAACAATCCCTAAAAGCAACGCCTTTTTCATATGTATTCCCTACGTTAAAAACATAAAACTTTCATCAGCACTTATTTTTTATCGGCCAATACGAGCCAGAGCGCATGGATCATTCCCGGAAATGCAAAGCAAAGCGTCAAAACAATATTAATCCAAAAAATGGGCGGTAAGGCCTACCTGCATGAACGCCGCCACCGGCGGAAGAATAATGGAAAGTTAAGCCTGTTTCCTCTTTAAGCTGTTAATTCCTTTTACCACCATAAAAATAGCAAATGCAACAATTAAAAAGTCAATCACGCTGTTTATAAACTGCCCGTAATTTAAGGTAACGGCTGGTGCATCGAGAGAAGCTGCTTTAAGGACCAATTTTAGGTTTTTAAAATCTACGCCGCCAAGCAGTAATCCTATAGGCGGCATAATCAAGTCGCTAACCAAAGAGCTGACTATTTTACCGAAAGCAGCTCCGATGATGATACCTACGGCTATATCTACGGCATTGCCCTTCACGGCAAATTCTTTTAATTCTTTGATAATGGACATTTCTTCCCCCTTTTTTATTCTAGTTATGATGAATAACTATCTTATCCGCCGTGCCAGGTTCTTCTTGCCTAAATAAGCTCTTTTAATAGTTCCTTTATTTTAATCTCCTTATCTTGCGTACCCCTTTCCTTCTCTGCCAAGAATCTTTCTTCAAAAGTAGGGAGTTCTTTCTTGTAGAATACGCCGAGAGCAATCGGCGCCTCTTGGTTGTAATCCCATTCCCTTATCTTGTTTAAGGCCTGATGGTAATCGAGCGCATCGTGGTCCTTTAATTCGTATACGTGTTTATCGTAATATTCATACATATTAAAGTAGGTGACGCAAACCTGCAAAACATCCACCAGGGAAAAACCTTTGTGTAAAATGGCTTCTTTAAAAATTTTCTTTAGAAGCTCGATGCCGTGAGAAGTCCCTCGCGCTAAATAGGTAGCTCCGCTTGCCAGCATCACCTCAAGGGGGTTAATCGGCAACTCCGTCGTACCTCTGGGAGTGGAACGGCCGCGGAACCCAAAAGGCGATGTCGGGGTATATTGACCTGTTGTCAAACCATACACGCGGTTATTGTGGATAATCATGGCGATATTGGCATTTCGCTTGGCAGCAAATATCAGATGCTCGATCCCTTCGCCATAGGCATCTCCGTCTCCGGCAAAGCCAATGACTTTTACCTCGGGGTTTGCCAGTTTTATAGCTTCTGCCGGCGGCACGACTCTTCCATGTATAGAATAGAAGCTGTTTACGTTAATATAGTCTGCAATTTTCGCGTGGCAACCAATACCGGAGACCATAACCACGTTTTCTAAAGGCAGGCCTTCGGAATGTAACTCGGTTAAGACGGATTTTATGGCATTCAGAATGGCAAAATTTCCGCAACCCGGACACCAGGTATTTTGCGCGTAAGTCCCTAAATCCACCTGGCTCATATTGCGCCTTCCTTTCTCCCCAGATTTGCTTTTATCTTCTCTTTTAATTCATCGATAGAAAATGGACGGCCATCATACTTGAATATTGTCGCATTCACATTAAAACCGTGTCCTTTGATGAGCCTTAAGAGCTGACCTGTGGCGTTATTTTCCACACAGATAATCCTTTTGACCCCTTTTAACGCCTCCTGAAACTGCCTAACCGGAAAGGGATTGAGGACGATGGGTTGAATGACTTTACACCCCAGCTCCTGAGCCACCTCAACACAGACGCCTTTGGTAGACCCCCAACAAAGTAGGGCTGTTTCTGTTTTTTTGCCCTCATAGACATTCACGGTCTTCATGCTCTCCAAATCTTTCGCTAAAAATTTCTCTTTGCGCAGGCGTTTCTCCTGCATCAACGTGGTCAGTTTCGGGTCTTCTGTGGTGAAGCCAAGCTCATCATGCTCGTAACTGTTTACTTTAATGACCGCATCATGCGAAGGAGCAAAAGCCAAAGGCGAAACTCCATTTCCTGTCAGAAGGTACCTCTTGTAAGGCAATTTTCTGTCCCAAAGAGGTAGCACCTCCGCCTTGACTCCTTGGGTTGCGTCTATATCAAAATTAAAAACACCCTCGCCTAAGTTTTTATCCGATAAGATAATGCTGGGGATCTGATATTTCCAGCTCAAATTCAAGCTCACGGCCGACCAGCCATAAGCCTCTTCGGCATCACCTGGCGCTACAATAAAACGCGTAAATTCTCCCTGTCCGGCATGTAAGGCGAAATGCAGATCGGTCTGTGATGAATATGTAGGGAGGCCTGTGGAAGGACCTGGCCTTTGTCCTAAAACAATCACTATGGGCAATTCACTCATACCAGATAAACTTAATCCTTCTGTCATCAGGCAAAATCCGCCTCCGGAAGTGCCTACCGCGGTTTTTTTGCCCATATAGGAAAAACCTAAAGCCATCAGAATGACCCCTATTTCGCTTTCGGGATGAATCACATTTAAAGCGAAATCATCCGCGATTTCAGCAAGATAATGAAGAATGGGCGAACTGGGTGTCATGGGGTAGGCTATATAGGTATCAAGGCCCCCTTTGATAAGGCCAAGCGCCATGGCCTGGTTTCCGGTAAGCAAAGGCAGGGCAACTTGTTCCGGCGGCCCGATTTTTATCCATTCTTTGGCTTCATTAAATCCTCGCTGGGCAACCTTTAGATTTAAGTCTGTCTCTCTGGTAAATTCTTTTTTAAGGTCTTCTGCCAGATAATCGAAACTTACACCCACAGCCTTGGCCATGGCTCCGATGATGCAGGTGTTGCGCATGATCTCCGGAGCATTCTCTTCTTTCAGGATTTTCCCCAGAGGAAGCCCTAATCCGCATCCCGGATCCATCGTTGTCTTTACCTGTTCTGAATCAAAAATTAAAAAACATCCCTTCCTTAATCTATTTTTATGGAGCTGGAGCGTCTCCTGATTCAAAGCTAAAACAAGGTCTACTTTATCCCGGTGGGCTGCTATTCTGTTATTTGCAGCGCGTATGATAGAAAAGGTGTGCCCCCCTCTGATGACGGAAGGGTAATCGCGATAGATAAAGATGCGGAATCCCAATTTATTCAGCAGGCGTCCGATAACAGCGCCTGATTTATCTATGCCAAAACCCGCTTTTCCGCCAATAAGTATAGAAAAACCATCCACCTTTCTCCTCCTTGGTCGCTATTTACCTAAACTCAACCTACGAAAGCTTGAATTTCTTTTGTTTTAACTTAAACAGGGATAGGCTGCTAAAAGTATTTTGACTTTCCCTGATTTTTCTTGCTCTCTTGCGGAGCCTCGTTTGATAATGGTTCAATAGATAACCGGCCAACCTGTCAAATCTCCCGGAGCCTAACGCCGCAAATACATTCCTCCCAAAACCAATGGGAGAAGAAAACGACAGGAGAATGACTTTAAGGTAAAAAGAAACATTACGCAGCGTGAGCACTGAAGCGTAATTCCTGAGAGCTGTGTATTGATCAATCCTTCCCTTGGCTTGGCTCAATTCTTTGTCAGGCATGGCGCTCACATTAATCAAAGGCATCTTTGAAAAAATAAGATGGTAGTCCTGTGTCTTGAAAAAATCCTTGTTGATGCGGCCCTGCGCGACAAGAGTCCTATAGGCCTCAGACCCTGGCAGCGGCACAAAAAACCCGCATAAAGTAAAATCCGGCTTAATGATCTTCAGAAGTTCGATTGTTTGATTGACATCCTCGAGCGTTTCATCCGGCAGGCCCACCATGACCGTGGCAAAAGCCCTGATCTTGGCCTTGTGAGTTAAATCAAAGGTTCTTTGAATAATCCTTCTGCTGATGTCTTTCTTTAAGGCTTTAAGCACAGCATCTGACCCGGATTCTACGCCGTAATCGATCTGCACACAACCTGCCTCTTTCAGGAGCTTCAGGAGTTCGAAATCAACAAGCACGACTCTTGTCGAAAGGCCCCAAGGCATTTTGTATCCTTTAAACTTCTCGCAAAGCTGGACAACCCAGTGCCTGTCTTGAGAAAATACCTCGTCGCTGAAATAAATCCCCTCGATTTGATACCTCTTGATCAAAAAATCAATTTCCTTCATGACGTGGCTGACACTGCGCTGCCGGTACTTTCTTTTGCACATCGCGACACTGCAGCAAAACGTGCATCGTCCGGGGCAACCCCGGCTTGAATAAATAACCCCCACCCGGTTGAGAATCGTGGAGCGAATGTAACCGGGAGGAACGAGATAATCCTCCATCTCGATCTCTTCCCGTGCCGAGAAAGGGATGGTATCAAGGTCCTGGATCAGGGGCCTTTCTTCTGTCACCTGCATTTCACGATTTTCATCCAAATAGGCGATACCCTTAACGCAAGGTAGATCCGTTGAAGGTCTCTTATCTTGTAAATGGCCTACCAGCTCGACCACCGTAAGCTCTCCTTCTCCTATGACGCAATAATTAAACCCTAGCTCCTTTAAGGCCGATTCCGGGTCAACGGTCGGATGCACGCCTCCTGCCACCAAAGGAATATCCGCAAAGAAAGACCTGATCTTTTGTACTATTTTGCGGGTTGAATAATAATGCAGGCTCATGAATGAAATCCCGATGATGTCGGGATTGAAAAAGGCGATCTTCTCATAATCTATTTTTGAATAAAGCGGGTCAATCAGGAAAACCTCGTGGCCCGCTTCTTTCAGTGCAGCCCCGATTTGCAGGATTCCCCGCGGTTCGTAGGCCGTGAAATCGCTACGGACATTAATTAATGCTATTTTCATGATTTTGCGAATTAGTCTTGGGTATTGTGGCGCTCTTTCATGGCGATTGTATAACCCAGAGCACCCATGCCCTGTATCTTAAGGGGCACGCGGGGTGAGTCCCTGCTGATCCAGATATCGAATTTATGAGGGATACTGGTAAAGTGATAAGCCCAGAATTTTCCGGCGGGAACCTGTATCTCTTCTATAGACACCAATTGAATCTCAAATTTTTGCGGAAAACTGGCTTCCATGGACCACCCGATACGAAACTCAGGGGAATCTCGCAAAAAAAAGGGCAAGAGCACCGCATTATGGATAGGCCCTTTGGCCTTAAAAAAATATTCTTTGACCTTCTTCTTGTTATTGTATTTCTTTACGGAAAGATGGGATTGCTCCTGGTCATATTCTTCGACCAGGTATTCCTTTTTTGTCCATAGCGTAAGGTTGCGTTCCACCCTTACAGGAAGACGCGTCTTGGGGTCTGTGTAGATTTTCTCCGTATCGCGGAAGCCGAACATCTTGGTCTCAAAAGTAACCAGATGCAGTTCAATGCCTTCTACCTCGACAATACCCAGGTCCTGGTATTTGGCTATCCCGACAGGGTCTATAAGATAAGTGATTTTTTCTCCGGCGCAGCTAGGGTCTGCGTTCAGCTTGCCGCAAGTGGGATACAGCAGATAAGCCATAACAAGGAACGCTTGGGCCAGCAGGATTTTCTTAGGCATCTTACCCCTTTTTTTCATCATATCATATTCTCGCAATAATTAAATTCATTATTATTTAATGGGTGGCTTCATTTCTCCCAGAGATGGGGCCTTTTGGTAAGGAGCCGAAGCAGCGCCTCCACGACTTCAGGCGCATGCTGCGTGCCGCTGGACTTAAGCAGCTCGGTGATGATATTCTCCTTATCCAGGGGCTGGCGATACGGCCTTTTGGATCTCATGGAGTCAAAGGAATCGGCAACGGATAGGATGGAAGCCTCAAAACAAATCTCAGAACCCTTCAAACCCTGCGGATAGCCCTTCCCGTCGTAACGCTCATGATGACTGAGAATTATCTTCTTTTCCTGGTCGAGGAATTTGAGAGGCTCCAAGATCTCAACGGCCTTAAGAGGATGGGCTTTGATAGGAGCCCATTCCTCATCCGTCAATTCCCCTTTTTTATGAAGGATGTCGCGACTGATCCCGATTTTTCCGATATCGTGCAGGATGCCTGCCCGGGCGATCGCCTTCTTTTCCTCCTCATCCAGATTCAATTCTTCGGCAATCGCTACCGCGACATCCGTAACCCTCTGAGAGTGGCCGCGGGTATATAAATCCGAGGCTTCTTCTGTTTTGACCAAGGAGGAGATGGTGGCAAATTCCGCCTGCCTTAACTGTTCCTGGGTCTTAAGCAAACTTTTATTGATTTCCAGCACGCGCCTATATTCGATGATCTTTTGGACCCAAAAGTAAGAGATGATCAGGAGGGCCGTATAAAACAATATCTTATCGGAAAGAATCTTTGTGTCTGTAAAGTATAAAATCTGCGCCAGCCGGATGAAGGCAAAACCAATGAGCACGACGGCTACCGTCATCTTCAATCCGAATAAAATCTTTCTTGGAGTCTTGGTACTTTTAATCGCCATTCACTTCTAGCAGTAAAAAAACCCCGCGCTCATTAACGAAAAGAGCGCGGGGTTCATGGACTTTCAAAACCTTATTTCTTTTTCAATTTCTCGATGAAATCATTCACGGCCCTGCCGGCGAGATCCCGACAACCGAGCCCAAAAGCCAACGCCAATCCTAAACCTATTGCACCCAGGAAAATGGCCAACGTCACCTGGGTTATTTGGATGGCGATATTAAGCTGCTCCAGCGCTATAACGATGGAGAATACGACGACAATGATTTCCACTAATTTGCTGAACAGCTGAGCGTGCGAGAGACCCGCATTAATGGCTGCTGTTTTCACGATGTTTCTTAGCAACGTCGCAAAGAACATCCCCAGGATGAGAATAAATAAAGCGGCAATCACGTTCGGGATGTAAAGGACGACCTTATTCAGCAAGTCCGCGGCTATGGTCAAGCCCACCGCATTAATGGCTACCATAAAGGTGACCAGAAGAGCTATCCAGTAGCATATCACCGCGACTAATTCAGAAAGAGAATAGCTGATGCCGCCCTTCTGAAGCATCTGGTCGAATTCGATACGATCGGAAAGTTCATCCACCTTGATGGCCCGAAGCGTCTTTGTGATGACTGTCTTGACGAGTTTGGAAATCATCCACCCAATGATGAGGATGATTACCACCAGCAGGATATTAATTAAGAACTGTCCTATCTGCGACAGGACGGTCCTCGCTGGATCCAGCAACACTGTCTGCCAATCGTTCATTCTCCACCTCCTTTAAGTTTGGCCGTATTTCTTATAACGTTATCATAATTATCAAGTTATGTCAAGAAAAAACTCAGTCCTCTTTCAGCCATATCTGGCTGAGCTCCTGATTGATTTTGTGCATGAGACTATAGGAAATCTTAGGGTCCGGCTCTTCTTTCTGGCGCTTTGACTTCTTCTCTGCGGTCGCCTGAAGCCGGCGCACAGGGTGAGCCCGGCACAGGAAATCCTCAACGGACATCGGCTGAGCGCCTGCCTGCCTGGCAAAAAAAGCGATCTCTCTATCATCCGAAACGACAACCAGATTTTTGGGGCGATTCCCTGCTTCAACTATCCTCTTTATCCGCTCATCCGCCGTCTCTCTCCGGGAAAAAACCACCTCGATATCTGGACAGCTCCCTCCCTGCCAAGATAAATCTTTATATCCGTCAAAGACGACCAGCCCCTTATTTTTAGGCTTTCCGCAAAGTTTATGGATACGGATAAAATCCAAAAGGGCGTTTTCCTTATGTTCTGTTGTCTTGTGCAGACGTGCGAACAGGGGATGGTTGATGAGGTTGTAACCGTCTATGATGTACTGTAAGGACATAGATAAGGCCTCCTAAGCCTCCGCAGACGAAGATGAAGAAGGAGTTCAGGAGAGACATGGTAACAGCCAAATAGGAATCCACGCCTACCTTGGCAAAGAAAAAGGTGGTTGTCGCCTCCCTTAACCCCAAACCTCCTATTGAGATGGGCAAAAGTGTGATCGCTCCTATGACCGGTAGGAATATAAAAAAGTAAACCAGGTGGATATCAAGGCCAATGGCTTGGGCAATGACGAAAAATGTCAAAGGAGCGCAGGCCTGTATAAGGATGGAAAGGAGCACGTTCAAAAAAATGGTCTTTTTGTGCCCCTTAAAATAATGGATTTCTTGATGAAGATCCCTTAACAACTCTCTGATCCTGCCGGCGTTGGGATTGGCAAAAATCCTGCTGATCTTGGAAAAAACGGCTTGGTTAAATAACACAAACAGGATAAGAATCAACAGGCCCGCGATAACCGCTATAAAAGCCAAAACGCTTTTATCCTGAATAAGCCTCCAGCCAAAGGCAAGGCTGCCCAAAGCCAGAATCACCAGGCCTATAAAGCCGCTGAGCCTGTCCAGGAATACGGTGGCAATGACCTCTTTGGGCTTTTTGGTATGGGCGGCCAGATCAATGGTCCGCAGGAAGTCTCCTCCGATCGTAGAAGGCATAAACAGGTTAAAGAAAAGCCCTCCGGAAAAAGAAGTCACCACCCTCTTAAAAGGAATCTGAATCTTGAGGGCTTTGAGCAACATCTCCCAGCGCAAAAGGCATAAAACAAAGTTGCCGAAAATTATAAGGAACGATAGGGCCAGGGCCGGCTTATGGGCCTTGCGGATCTGTACGAAAAGATCCTGCATATCAATCTTGTTAAATTTCAGCAAGAGGACAAGTAAAATGATGCTGATGCCTACCCTTAAGGCAACGGAAAGGACTTTTTTTAATTTGAACATTGGGATTTGGGGCTTATCATACAAGTTCTTTCCCCGTCAGCCTCTTATAGGCCTCTAAATACTTCTGGGTGGTCTTGGCAATGATATCCGCAGGAAGCTGGGGGGCGGGAGGCCTCTTTTCCCAGGTCAGAGACTCCAGGTAATCTCTTACAAATTGCTTGTCAAAGCTGGGCTGGGATTTTCCGGGGGTGTACTGATCAAGCGGCCAGAAACGCGAGGAATCCGGAGTCAGCACTTCGTCAATGAGGATAATCTTATCCTCATGAAGGCCGAATTCGAACTTCGTATCCGCAATGATAATCCCCTTGGACAGAGCAAGCGCACTTGCCTTTTGATAAATCCGGATGCTTAATCTCCTTATTTGATCAGCGATTTCCTCCCCGACTTGCTTCTCGACATATTGCTGGTCTACGTTTTGGTCATGACCGACATCCGCTTTGGTCGAAGGGGTGAATATGGGATTCGGCAGTTTATCAGATTCCCGTAAACCCACCGGTAGTTTAATCCCGCAGACGGATTGTTTCTCTTTATACTCTTTCCAGCCTGAGCCTGAAAGGTAACCCCTGACCACGCACTCAACGCTCAAGGGTTTTGTCTTTAAGACCAGCATGGAACGGGCCTCCACCTCTCTCTTATATTTCTTAAGGGGCTCGGGGTATTGAGCGAAATCAGAGGTTATAAAATGATGGGGCAGGATATCCTTTAAAAAGTCAAACCAGAAACAGGAAAGGCCGGTTAAGACTTTTCCTTTACAGGGAATACCGTCGCTTAAGACCACATCAAAACAGGAGATGCGGTCTGTTGAAATGATCAAAAGCAAATCGTCTAAATCATAAACGTCCCTGACCTTGCCGCGCTTAAAAAGCTTAATCCCTTTAAGCTCTGTGGTCAATAAGACGTCTTCATTCATATGATTTCAGGCGCTGTTGGAGCGCTTCATATTCCTGCCAGAGTTCTTCGGGTAGATCTTTTTTAAAAGTCTTAAAGAATTTCTTGATACCTTTCAACTCTTCCATCCAGTCGGCTTTGTGCACTTCCAGAAGCTTAAGCATAGCACCTTCCGGTAACTGAAGGCCTGTCATGTCGATGTGAGAGGCCAGGGGCACGAAGCCGATGGGTGTTTTCATCGCCTCGACCTTTTCGTTGCAGCGGTCCAGTATCCATTCGATGATTCTCAGGTTCTCCCCGAAACCCGGCCACAAGAATTTACCTTTTTCGTCCGTGCGAAACCAGTTCACATGAAAGATCTTCGCAGGCTTTTTCATGCGTTTGCCCATATTCAGCCAGTGCCTGAAATACTCGGCCATATTGTATCCGCAAAAAGGAAGCATAGCCATCGGGTCGCGCCGAACCTCTCCGACCTTGCCCATCTGCGCAGCGGTGCGCTCTGAGGCCATGGTGGCGCCCACAAACACGCCATACTGCCAGTTAAAGGCCTCATACACCAGAGGCGCTAAATGCTGGCGCCTTGCGCCAAAAACAATGGCGGATATAGGAACGCCATGATGCTGCTCTAACCTAAAAGATGCCGTTGGGCAGTTCGCAATAGGGGTCGTAAAACGGCTGTTGGGATGAGCTCCGGCGATTGTCTTGCCATGGCTGTCCTTGAGCCCTGGCCTCCAAGGCCTACCCTGCCAGTCAATCCCTTCGCTAGGCACGCTGCCATCCGCTCCCTCCCACCAAACCGTTGCGTCGGGTTTTAAAAGCACGTTCGTGAATATGGTGTCTTTCTTGACCGTCTCCACCATACTAGGGTTGGATTGGGAATTTGTTCCGGGAGCAACGCCAAAAAATCCTGTCTCCGGATTGATCGCCCAGAGAGAACCGTCTGAATCCACGCGCATCCAGGCAATATCATCCCCTACCGTCCAGATGCGGTAACCTTTGATTTTGAGTCCCTCAGGAGGGACCAGCATGGCCAGGTTTGTCTTTCCGCAGGCGCTGGGAAATGCAGCGGCAATATATTCGATGTGGCCGTTGGGTTCCTCGACCCCCATGATCAGCATATGCTCCGCCATCCAGTGCTCTTTTCTGGCAATGAAGCTGGCGATGCGTAGCGACAGGCATTTTTTGCCTAAAAGCACATTTCCTCCGTAGCCCGAGCCCACACTCCAGATCGCATTGTCTTCGGGAAAATGCAATATCAATCTTTTATTGATATCCAGTTCAGCTTTGGAATGAAGGCATTTGGTGAATTTATCAGCCCCTTCCAGTTCCCTTAAAACCGCATCCCCGACACGGGTCATGATCATCATATTTAACACCACGTAGCGCGAATCCGTCAGCTCCACTCCGATCTTGCTGAACTCAGAACCCACCGGCCCCATGGAAAACGGGATGACGTACATGGTCCGGCCTTTCATCGCATCCTTAAAGATCGCCTTGGCCTTTCTGTAAGCAACGCCGGGAGACATCCAGTTGTTGTTCGGGCCGGCCTCGCGTTTTTTCTTTGTGCAGATGAAGGTGAGGTGCTCTGTCCGTGCCACATCATCAATAGCGGTACGGTGCAGAAAGCAGCCGGGAAGCTCTTTGGCGTTTAACCTTATCATCTCGCCCGTCGAAACAGCCTCGCTTTCAAGTTGAAACTTCTGCTCAAGAGACCCGTCAATCCAGACGATCGCATCGGGATGGC
Source organism: Candidatus Omnitrophota bacterium (assembly GCA_043798795.1). Taxonomy (GTDB): domain Bacteria; phylum Omnitrophota; class Gorgyraeia; order Gygaellales; family Profunditerraquicolaceae; genus JBDRKE01. Next base: position 9,412 of record JAZDOJ010000028.1, on the reverse strand, counting down.
ACAGGCGAGCCATTTTGGCGACCCAGTCTTTTAATTTTTTATTGTGCGTAAGAAATTTATATTTGGTCATAGTAAATACCTCATGACACCGGCAGCTGCCTCGGCCCCTTCCCCGCAGGCGGTGACCACTTGATACAGACTTTTTGCCAGGCAATCACCGCAGGCGAATATGCCGGGCTGGGATGTTTTTAAATCCCAATCTGTTATTATAAAACCAGAGGCATCCAATTTCAACAGATTATTTAAAAAAGCGGTATTCGGGACGATTCCCGCAAAAATGAACACGCCCTGGCAGACAAGAGTGCTTGGCACCTTTGTCTTGACGTTCTTGACTTTGACGGATTCAACGTACTTAGCGCCTGCGATCTCTTCAACCACAGAATCCAAAAGAAACTTGATCCCAGAATGGGCTGCCGCCTTCTCTTCCAGGATTTTCGAGGCGCGAAGCTTATCCCGACGATGCACTACCGTAACGCTCCTGGCATAGCCCGCCAGAAAAATCGCTTCCTCGATAGCCCTGTCCCCTCCGCCAATAACGAGAATATCCTTATTCTTAAACAGCGGGCCGTCGCAGGTGCCGCAATAAGATACGCCTTTGCCCGTCAATCTATCTTCACCCGCAATGCCTAATCTTTTTGGCAGAGCGCCTGCGGCAACAATCACAGCTTTTGTTTCAAAGGATTTCTCCTTTGTCCTGACATGATACAGGGGTTTCTTGGGTTCACCGGTAACCGCAAGCTCTAAGACCTCTTCCATCTGTATCTCGATATCCAACTCAACTATCTGCTGCTTGAATCTTTCCATCAATTCCTGAGTGGATATACCACCGGGAAAACCAGGATAGTTCTCTATGGCCCAGGAAAGAAGGATCTGGCCGCCCAGGCCCATCTTTTCCAATAATAAAGTCTTGAGGCGATATCGGCCCGCATAAAGGGCTGCTGTCAGGCCTGCCGGTCCGCCACCTATGATAATCAAGTCATACATGGTCTCAGCACCGAATGATAAACTTCTTCTGCCCGATAAGAACTACGCACCAGAGAACCTGCAAGTACGGCCTTAAAACCCAGACTTAAAGCCATCTCTTCGTATTCCTTAAATTGCTCTTTGCTGATAAACTCCTGGACAGGGTGATGCTTTTTTGATGGAGCCAGATACTGGCCTAAGGTTAGGATATCGCAACCACACTTCTGCAAATCTTGCAAAGCTGCGATTAATTCCTCTTTTGTTTCACCCAGGCCTAACATGAGAGAAGATTTCGTCAAAATTCCAGGATATGTTTCTTTGGCCTGACGAAGTAATCTTAAAGAAAGCCGGTAGTTGGCCTGCGGCCTGACATCTGCGTATAGGCGCTCGACTGTTTCCAGGTTATGCGCTAGGACATCAGGCCCGGCATCCAGAACGCGTTTGAGGCTCAAAGCCTTCCCCTGAAAATCAGGTATAAGCACTTCTATTTTGATATCTTTATTTAAAGAACGAACGGCTTCTATCGTGCGGGCAAAGGAGGAGGCCCCTGCGTCAGGCAAGTCATCCCTGGCGACCGACGTGATCACGACATAGCTTAAATTCAATAACCGGACCGCCTCACGGATCCTTAAGGGCTCCCCTTCATCCACGCTCAACGCCCGTGTGTCGGATTTATCAACAGCGCAGAAACGGCACTGTCTCGTGCAGGTGCTGCCTAAAATCATAAACGTTGCCTGGCCTTCAAGGAAACAGCGCGCGATGTTAGGGCATTGGGCTTGCCGGCAAACGGTGGCTACGCCCAGTTGAGAAAGAATTTGGGAAACCTGTAAAGAGTTCATCGCTTCTGCGTTTTTATGAAATAGGCGATGGAGCGCTCATATGTCTTTTCTTCTTGGGATGAGAAAAAACAACCGGGAATCTCACCTTTGCCACGATGATACATCACGCATTCGCAGCACAATCCCTTACGGGAACAAGGATCATAACTACAGCTGCAATGAACAAGATTTTGTTTCTGATTGGGACAATTTTTCATCCTCTGCCCTCTTTTTCAATTCTTTTAATTCTTTGGTAATCTTGAACTTTTCAAAAAAAGAAGCGTAATCCACGATAAGCCTTCCTTTCAAATGGTCCATCTCATGCTGGAAGACGCAGGCAAGCAGCCCTTCGGCTTCGAAATCTAGAGGCTCAGCATTTTCATTAAGCGCCTTAATCCAAACCTTCAGGCTACGCCTCACCTTTATGCAGACACCAGGAACACTGAGGCAGCCTTCTTCCAGAACCTGCGTGCCTTCCTTACGGATAATCACAGGGTTGATGAGTTTATAAAGCCCGGTTCCGATATCGGCCACAAGCATGGCATCCTCCAGCCCCACCTGCGCTGCCGCCAAACCAACACCGCTGAATTCATACATAAGCCTGGCCATCTGACTTAAGGCCTCTTTATGCTCCTGGGTGATTTTTTTGATAGGTTTGGCTTTTTTCCTTAACGCTGGACTCCCAAAAATGTTAATCTTTAATTCGGTTTTTTTCATCGACTTTGACAACTTTAGGCTTGATCAAGCCTGCCTCTTTCTCATCAACCAAGGCATACGAAAGGACGATGACCTCATCTCCTACGCAAACACCGCGCGCTGACGGCCCATTTAAACAAATCACGCCTGACTCAGGCTTACCGCAAATGGCGTAAGTTTCAATGCGCAGGCCGTTGTTGAGGTTGAGGACTTCCACCTTTTCTCCCTCCAGGATATCCGCTTGCCTCATCAGGATACTGTCAATGGTGATGCTTCCTTCATAATAAAGGTTAGCCTCGGTCACGCGCGCCCTGTGAATCTTTGATTTTAAGACCGTTCTCATCATGTCTATCTTCTCCTTACTAGTTCAAAAGCCTTGTGGGCAATCATCAGCTCCTCATCCGTAGGAACGACCAGGATGTTCGGTTTCTTCTTAAGGCCCGTAAATAATCCCGAGGTGATTTTCCTCCTGACCCTCGCCTGGTTTTCACCGATTCCTGCCGTAAAAATAAGCGCGTCCACCCCGCCCATAACCGCCGTGTAAGCGCCAATATATTTCCTGATCCTGTAAACAAACATATCGATGGCCAGATTGCTTCGTCTATGCCCCTGACGCGCTCTCTCCTCCAGTATGCGCATATCATTGCTCACTCCCGAAATACCTAAGAGGCCGCTCTTTTTGTTAAGGACCTCATCTATCCCCTGGATATCGAGCTTCATCCTGCGCATCAGATACGTGATCAGGGCCGGATCTATATCTCCTGAACGCGTGCCCATGATCAGGCCCTCCAGGGGCGTAAACCCCATACTGGTATCTACGGACTTTCCCCGATAAACGCATGCAATACTGCAACCGTTACCCAGGTGGCACGTGATGATTTTAAGAGAGCGTATGGGCCTTTTCAAAAGGCGGCTGGCTTCCCGGGCCACGTATTCGTGGCTGGTGCCATGGAAACCGTATTTTCTGATACCCTGTTTTTTATAAAACCCGTAAGGAAGACCGTAGAGGTAAGCGTAGTCGGGCAATGTCTGATGAAACGCCGTGTCAAAAACCGCGACTTGCCTGACTCCTGGCAGAAGCTTCTGGCACGCCCGTATCCCTGCTAAGTTCGCCGGATTATGCAAGGGAGCGATTGAGCAACAGCGCTTTATTTCCTTAATGACTCTCTGATTGATTAAAACGTGCCTGCGGAATTTCTCCGCGCCATGCACGACCCGATGGCCCACCGCATCCACCGAATCCAACCTCTCCAAAATCATCTTTAAGCCGGTGTAATGGTCGCGGATCTTAGAACCCGGCTCTGCGATGTGTTCTATGACGCCTCTTTGCAACAGGTGGTCTCCGGGCATCTGGAAAAGCTTGTATTTGATGGAGGAACTACCGCTGTTAATGACAAGTATTTTCATTAATCTTGGGCTCTAATGGCCGTGACAGCTACGCTGTCCACGATATCCTCGACAATGCAACCGCGGGAAAGGTCACTGGCCGGCTTATTCAAGCCTAACAGCAGAGGCCCCAGGGCCCTGGCATGGGCCAGGCGCTGGACCAGTTTATATCCGATGTTACCTGCTTCCAGGTCAGGAAAGATCAGCACGTTGGCCCTTCCGCTGACGGGCGAATCCGGAAATTTAATCCTTGCCACTTCCGGGACGATGGCCGCGTCCAATTGCATCTCTCCGTCGCAAAGAAGTGCCGGTTCCATCTCTTTAAGCAACCTCAATCCCTCCCTTATCGTCTCGATGGGCTTACCCGCGGCTGAGCCTTTTGTCGAGTAACTCAAGAATGCCATGCGGGGCTCAAGACCCAGCACCTTGCTGGCCAATTCTGAAGAAGCAAGGCCGATATAGGCCAGTTGCCGCGCATTGGGGTCAGGGATGATGCCACAGTCAGCAAAGATGAATGTACCGTTTTCTCCGTAAGGAGAATGGGGTACGACCATAATAAAACAACTGGAAACGATGGTGATGCGCTCATCCACGCCCAGGCAGCGAATACAGGCCCTGGCCACGTCCGGCGTGGTGTGAGAGGCGCCTGCTACGATGCCGTCTACCTTGCCATCACGCGTCAACATGGCCGAATAATACAGCGTGTCTTCAAATAATTTCCTTACGGCATTTATATCCTTTTCTTTCGCTTTATGCCTTTCGTAATACTCGTGGATGTATCTTTCTTTTTCCTGAGAGTCGATTTTCTCGGGAGTCATGAGTAGGGGATGCGCCAATCCCTCTTTTTCAATGATCTGAGCTGCTTCAATCACGCGGCTATCATAATACTCCGGAAGGACGATCGTCTTAAGCTTGGATCGTGCCTTCTCGCGAATCTTCGCAATAGTATCCATATTTTAAATTCCCCTAAAGATGGCATCCAGATCGACGTTGTGCCGGATCATCCGGATGACCTCATTAACCTTCAGTTGATCCTTCGGCCTGATTTTAACGGTCAGGTCATGGATGGTCGAAGCGACCGAATACGTATCGCCTTGGGCAAGCAAGACCGGAATTCTCGCCTTGTTCAGTGCCTCTAAGATGTTCGGAGGCGGAACCAGGCCGCCCGAAAGAATCAGGCCGGCGATTCTCGGCCTGTCTTTATCTTTTTCCCTGCGACTGAGCAGTGCTGCCATGATCATATCTTTCCTGTCGCCGGGCGTAATGAGAAGGCTATCATCCACCATGTATCTTAAAGCCTCGCGCGGCCGCATGGCGCCTACGATCACCCGGGAGATATACGTCTCTAAAAAATCTTTTCCGCATAAGGGATCGTATTTTGTCTCTTCGTAAATTTGCTCAAAGGTCGGCAGAGACAGCATCTCATTGTAAGGGACCACGCCTAAGACATTCACGCCTTTTCTTTTAAGGCCCTTTCTCACCAGGTTGTTGATCTTGTCAAACTTAGACGGTAAAACCTTATTGATGATGACGCCCAGCACCTTTACGCCCTCTTTTTCAAAGAGCGATTTGTTCAACGCGATCTCATCGATCGGCCTGCCGATGCCGCCGGATGAGATGATGATGACCTTCGCGCCCAGCATCTTGGCGACGGAGGCATTGGAATGATCGAAACAAGACCCCACGCCCGCATGGCCCGTGCCCTCGATGACAACCAAATCCTGACTCCTCGCCACTCTTCGGAATGATTCCTGAATCTTTCGACTAATAGAGTCCTTGTCCGGTTTCGCAATGTACCTTTCGGTAAAACCTTTTTCAACGGCAATCGGGCTCATATCTTTAAGCCCCGACTTTATCCCACAGACATCCTCGATAAGGATAGAGTCTTCATCGATCTTCATCCCCTCCTCTTCAAGATAACGCTGGCCGATGGGCTTGATAAAACCCACCCTCTTGAATCGGCGCTGGAAATGACAAACCAGGCCTAAAGAGACAGTGGTCTTGCCGTCATTCTGCTTGGTGGCGGCAATAAAGACTTTCTTCATAAATTCTCTTCGATCTTTCTTTTCAGTTCCGAAAGGCTCAAGGCCCCCACCACCTGATCCATGATTTTGCCGCCTTTGAAAAACATCAAAGTCGGAATAGACATGATCCCGTAGGTGGTGGCGATTTTGGGGTTGGTATCCACGTCGATCTTACCGATCTTGACTTTATCCTTGAATTCCTTGGCTAACTGTTCCACGAGGGGCGCAACCATCTTACATGGCCCGCACCAGTTAGCCCAGAAATCAACCATGACCGGAAGCTTTGATTCCAAAACTTCATGTTTAAAATTGCTGTCAGTAAAGTGTATCAGACTCATGCTATCCATCCTCCTCTATTTCAAAACGGCAGCCGCAGACGTTGCATTCGTATACGGACGCCTCATAATGCGGCTCCACAAAGCGGGTATCGCTGCTTGAGCATTGCGGACAACTCACGGGGGGATTCCAATCAGCCACCCACCGTCTCCCTCGTTTTCTCTTCTCTTAGGATTTGAATGTGATTCTGGATCCTGGAGTGAAAAGACGGGCTGAAAAAATAGAACTCTATCCCTGCCTCATAGGGGTAATCTTTCGCGGACGTCTCTTTTGTCCAAACCACCTTACCGATGGCCCAGGCGAGTTCCGCATGGTCCCGCAGGCCAATGCCTAATTTAAGAATAGTCCCGATATCGACCTTTTGGTATAGATTCAGGCGTACCCCTCCCTCAGAGATATCCCGGGTGACACAGTTGGCGTGCGGGATATCGTTGGCGAGCTGGTAATTAACTCTCAAGCAATCGTTGAGACGGGAGTATCTGCGACGTTCCCGTATCCTCATTCTCATCGTGTACCTATATTATACCTTAACTGCCATTCTGTAAATATTTTTTTAGTCAGCCCGCGAGATGCTGCGAAAAATAACCACCGGTCAAAGCATCCAGAAGGGCGGTGAGCTCCTGCAGACGCAGCTCTTTAACCCACCGTTTCTTTCTATCTTCAATAGGAAGACTGTCCAATTCATTTTTTACGCGTAAGCGCTCAAAGTAGATCTTAGTGACCTCATCCAGGATATCGTCGCGAAGCTCGACCATCAGGCGCGAGCGCACGTCAATAGAGGCCTGGTCACTGCTCCAGATAAGCTCGCTTAAATCCCAGCTCAGCGTTATATCCCAATCCAGGCTATCGCGGCCGCGTCTTAAGATATCGTCATCCGTCTTGGTGGTCGAGCCGCCCTCCCAATGCCAAAGGTCGCTTGTATCCCTATCCACTCCGATCGTTACCCGCGGCAATACGGCCTTTCTTGCCGCCTGTCTCCTCCAGAGCTTGATTTTTTCCGGAGCGACCTCCGCATATTCAATAGCTGCCTGCTGAACCTTCCGAATCCCAGGCTCCTTTCCCGTATCGTAAGGCGAAACATTTGCCTGCCTCAAAACTGACTTAAACACTCCCCTTTCGCAGGCTGCGTAAAGAAACCCTCGAGAATCCTGCGCAAGAGACCAGATATCGCCGCCAATAAGGCCCGATGATAATTCGTGCCACCCCTCCTGCCTGAATTCGAATACCCCAGATTTCGTTACCGCGAAAACGGCGGATGTGGACAGAATATATTGGACTTCACGATGAAGAAGACCGGCGCCCGTCATAGCGCTCCAGGTCTTGCCCTTATCTTTGCTTAAGGTCACTCCCTCATCGGTTGCTAAATATATGACATCGAGATCTTCAGGATCAACGCAGATATGCCTTATCCCTGAAAAACGCTCTTCTTCGTCTTGATCTCTCTCCTCCTCTTCCCCATTATTACCGTTTTCTACGGGGTGCACCCCAAAGATTTTCTCCCAACTCTTTCCGGCATCATCTGTCTTATAGGCCCCATCCAGAGTGGCTGCATAGATATCGTTGGGTCTGAAGTTATGTCCGGAAATGGCCAAAACAGGTATATTCCCTATCTGGCCGGGTGCCTTTTGCCAGGTGCGGCCTTTGTCCCTGCTCACAAACAGGCCTTTTTTTGTCCCCAGGAAAATCCCGGATGATAAGACCACTGCTGACGTACATTCCTTTTCAGCCGAGTCCTTGCCCGAGAAAATCCGCTTCCAGGTCTCTGCGGAATCATCGCTGCAAAAGAACCCCTCAACCGTTGCGGCATAGAGCCTGCTTCTTGTGGTTGGATCAAAAAGCAGAAGATTTACGTTTTTATGGCCTGCGCCAAGCGAAAAAACCCTTCTCCAGTTTACGCCCGCATCCTCAGACTTAAATACGCCTTCGCTTGAACCGACATAAATAATACGGACGTCTTCCGGGTCTATCAAGACTGATTTTACGTCCGAAACACCTCTGCCTATATCCTGCCAGACCAACTCAGCGGCTAAGGACTTAAACGGCAGGCCAGCCATCAACAAGGCTAGCGAAACCAGAATCATGATAATTCTTTTCATCTTCACCACCTCCTACCCTAACTGACGCAAGAAGTGGTAAAATCTAACAGATTTTTTTTCGAAAAAAGGTAGGGTGTTGCGGAAAGGAACCGTTAATGCGGAACTTCTAACTTTTTGACCTTGGTAAAATAGATGCCCAGACGATGTTCTTTATTTTCTGCAGGGATATTGGACTTGACTTCTCCCGTGACCTCTACGGGCCCGGAGAAATTGACTATTTCTTTATCGACTTTGAGCAGCGTGAACCGCAGGGAAAGCTGTGTCTGTGTGGGGATATTGTAGTCGGTCACCAGGGCCATCCCGGCCTGGCTGATGTCGAGCATTTTGGCCTTGATGTCCTCACCGTGCACCATGAAACGGGCAGAGGCCGGCTCATTAAGCCGGTAAATCACCGTACAGTTCATCCTGACTCTTTTATGGCTTCTTCTTTCAATGCCTTGGTAAGTTGAACTCATTGTAAGTTATTATACCATATTTTATATTATTTTTTCAAGAGGAGTTTATAAAATGGCGGGGCAGCGCAGAGAGAGTGCCATTTAAAAGGGATGGACCAAAAACAGCGAAATTCCGGATAAGTTAGATGATCACCGGCATGCCGTCAAACATCCTGACGATTTCCAGGAAATTGAGATGCTTCTTATGGAGTTTCTTCATCTTCTTCATGTGTTTACGATGATGCTTCTTCATCTTTCCCTCCCTTCGCCTACACCCAACCATAAAGGCACCTTGCCTTAAAGGATAGGCAAGTGTCCTGCCTACTGCAGGAATTGGTTGGTGTGCCGCCTTCTGCGGCAACAAAAAAACCCTAAAGGCAATCTTTAGGGTTTTTATTCGCTCTTTGGCAACCCCGCTACCCGTTCTTCTTGGGCCGGAGGTTTTGCGCCCCAGCATTGCTGCTAGTTTGCCTTTATCAGTAGGTTACATCACCTAATTGTCAAAAAACCTGATTTCTTTAAAAGTATACCATATTTCTTCTCATCTTTTCAAGGGCAACAGCAAAAAAATAGATCGCATGCGCTTTTTAGTCCAGGGTCAGGAGTTCATTCTTAACCTTTTCATAATCTGAGGTATCCACCTGGCTGTAAATCTCCTG
>JAZDOJ010000024.1:0-23452 GCA_043798795.1 Candidatus Omnitrophota bacterium | reverse complement strand
GAAGACCGCTTTATGGATGAGATGCATCTCGATGAAGAAGGGAATGGGCGTTTGGCAGAAATTATTGCTAAAACAATTATAGGTGAGAATCTTTTGTAAGTTTCTAGTCTGTCAATGTAGTCAGTTACAATTTATAATTAGCTGAGAGAAGATATATCTACACCCACAGATTACTATCCAAGCTTCCCTTTCCTCTGATGGATGGGGAAAAATTTATAAAAACATTCTTCCCGAAATATGGTTCGCAGCATTATCAACTTTTTAATATAGAAAGAGATCCAGCGGAGCTTGTCGATTTAAAAAGCACAGAAGCTTCTCAATTTAAAGAGTATCTCTTTAAATTGTCTCAAGAGGCTAGGAAAATGAAATCCGTGGCTAAAAAAGCTGGTTTTTTCAACCTTACTGAGGAAGTAAAAGAAAAATTACGTTCTTTAGGATATGTTCAGTAAATTTATTCCGAAAGAACACTCTATCCAAACTCTTATCTTTGATTTCTGCATTGATATATGAGAAGTCTAATTGGCATATGAAAGTACTCTTTATTCTCAAAGAATCTCTATTGCACGAACGAATGGGTATCATGTGTTTGAGCGCTTCATTAAAATCACATGGTTTTTAGACAAAGCTGATCTTATTTGATAATTTGGGTCTTCGGAAAGTAAAAAAGCTAATAAAGGAATATATGCCAGAGATTGTTGGGTATAGTATCATGACAGGCGAACACACCAGGTTATTAGAGATCAATAAAACTCTAAAGGAAGAATTCAATTTTCTTTCTGTTTTTGGAGGTTCTCACGCGACTTTTTTCCCAGATTTAATTTACGAAGATGGAGTTGATGCCATCTGTATCGGAGAAGGCGATATAGCTTTTGTAGAATTCTGCAAAAGAATGTCTCAAAGGGCCGATTTCTGGAAATCGCCCAATTTTGTAGTTCGACATAACGGGACAGTGGTTAAAAACGAACTCCTGCCCCTGATCGACAGATTGGACACTTTGCCATTTCCTGATAGAGAAATTATGTATCAAGCAGATCGGTCTTTATACGATGAGGGGCATAAAATGTTTTTTACTTCCCGAGGTTGCCCTTATCTGTGCACCTACTGTTTTAATAGCAAATATAATGACCTGTATAAAGAAAAAGGGGCCATTATGCGTTACCGTAGCCCAGAGAACGTGGTTGCTGAAATGCGTGCCGTTAGGGAGAAATATCCACTCGACATAATCTGGGTAGATGACGATAATTTTTTAGCACAATCAAAAGATTGGCTCGTCCGTTTTGCAAAACTTTATAAAGAAAGGGCAAGGAAGCCCTTGAGTATAAATGCGAGGGCTAATTACGTAAACGAGGAGAATGTTTTGTTATTAAAAGAAGCAGGCCTGGATTCCGTGTGGATGGGGGTAGAATGCGGTAATCAGGAGGCATCGGATTCGGTCCTTAAACGCAATCTTACAAACGAGCAGATATTGAATGCGGCGCATATCATAAAGAGATACGGCATCAAACTCATTACTCAGAATCTTATAGGCCTGCCTTTAAAGAATAGTTACACAGTTGACCTCGAAACACTTGACATGAATATTAAGATTAAGCCTACATTTGCCTGGTCTTCCATTCTTTATTCGTATCCAGGTACACCCATTGAGTCTTACGCGAGAGATAATGGATTTTTGTCAGGAAAAGTACAGACCTTAGAAACGAATAAGCGTATCTCTGCCTTTAATTTTCCTTCAAAAGAAAAAAGAAAAATTGGCAATCTCCATAAATTATTTGGCCTAACTGTCCATTTCCCCTTTCTTAGAAAATATATTGATTTTTTATGTCTTCTGCCGTTGAATTTTTTATATCTCATGCTTTTCTATCTGTGGTACGGATATAACATAAAGTTTAGGATTTATCCCTTTCGCTCCCTGAGGAAAGAATTCTTTCGCTACGTATCTTTATGGTGGAGATTTATTCTTAAAACTTAAAAGTTTACTGCCACCTATCCAAGCTCCTGTACTGTATCGCCTCTGACAGATGCTCTACTTTAATATCTTCACACCCCACCAGATCCGCAATCGTCCTTGAAACCTTCAGTATCTTATCATAGGCACGAGCGCTGAAATTGAGCTCAGTCATCGCCATCTTTAATAGTTCGTTTTCTTCCTCGCCTAATTCGCAGAACTTCCTCACCTGTTTATGAGACATCTGGGCATTATGGAAGATGCCTTGATCTTTAAAGCGCTCCCCTTGAATGGAACGCGCTTTATTGACTCTTCCTTTAATGTGTGCAGAGTCTTCTGCGGGTAGGTTACTGGATAATTCTTGATACCTCGCTGCAGGAACTTCTATATGTATATCTATCCTATCTAACAGCGGGCCGGATATTTTTGAGCGGTATCTGGCTATTTGAGTGGTGCTACACCGGCAAGAGTTTTTATGTTGCCATTGTGTACCGCAGGGGCAGGGGTTCATGGCAGCCACCAGCACAAAGGAGGCAGGAAACACAAGAGATTTTGCGATCCTGGATACCCGTATGAAGCCGTCTTCCAGGGGTTGCCGAAGCGCCTCCAGGCTATCGCGCCTGAATTCCGGCAGTTCATCCAGAAACAGCACGCCCCGATGCGCTAGGCTTATTTCTCCGGGCACAGGCATACTTCCGCCCCCAATCAAAGCAACGCTGGATATGCTGTGGTGAGGCGAACGATAGGGCCGCATCCCGATAAGGCCGTCTTTATTGGGGAGGGTCCCTGTGACCGAATGGATTCTTGTTACTTCCAGAGCCTCTTCAAAAGTCAAATCAGGCATGATGGTGGGGATTCTTTTAGCCAGCATGGTTTTTCCGCTTCCGGGAGGGCCAATCATCGCAACGTTGTGACCTCCAGCCACAGCCACCTCCAGAGCCCTCTTTGCCGCGTATTGGCCCTTGACTTCTGAGAAATCCATAGGGTAGGCTGAGGCCTGCTCCAGTACGCCGTCTAATTCTAAAGCGAAAGGTTTTAAAGACTCAGGATGGTGGAGAAATTCCACTGTTTCTCTCAGTGTCTTGAGGGCAAAAATGCGGACATCTAATACGCAAGCTGCCTCTTTGGCATTTTGGACTGAGGTAATCACATTCTTGATTTTAGATCTGCTGGCCGCCATGCTGATAGGCAGGCTTCCCCGAATGGGCCGAAGAGAGCCGTCCAACGACAGCTCTCCCAGTAAGTAATAGTCTTTCAGCATTCTCGCGTTCACTTGGCCTGTGGCTGAAAGAATCCCTAAGGCAATGGCAAGATCCAGACAAGCCCCTTCTTTTTTCACATGGGCAGGTGCCAGGCTTATAGTGATGCGCTCTCCGGGCCATTGGAACCCCGAGTTCTTGATGGCAGATTTGACCCTTTCCTTGCTTTCTTTTATGGCTGCATCAGCCAGCCCCACCAGGGCTATGGTCGGCAGGCCCCTTGAAACATCCACTTCTATTTCAATAGGATAGGCCTCGATACCCAGCACAACGAAACTTTGCACTCTGGCTAACATATTATTTCCCTCCTCAAGATAATAGACGCTCACCGTGGCTAAATCTAACATCTTTTTTCACCCTCCCAAGGGTCTATGGCTTTAAGAAAAAGGCTTGCTTTTTTATGAGCAGATTATATAATAATGTCCTATGAAGAAATCCTCCCTTAAAAATGCCCTGTTGGGGCTCTTAGTCATCATCACCGCTTTCAGTGCATTTAAGTATGGCACCTCTCTTAAGGAAAAGTATGATACCTTCATCGTTATGAACCAGCTCAAGGAGCAGTTGGACATCTTAGAACAGGAGAAGCAAAACTTATTGGCGGACTTAGAGAAAGGAAAACAGCAGGAGGCTCTTCTTACAGAAGAAAATGAAGTTTTGAAAGAAAATATCAAAGCGACCCGCAGAAGGCTAACCAAGCTTTTTGTTGAAAAAAGAGAAAAAGAAAAAGCGCATGAAGAGTTAAGCTATCGTTATGCCCTCCTTGAGGCCGAGAAAGCTTCCCTCATGGAAGAAAAAGACCAATTAAGTTTAAGGGCTTCCCAGGCCGAATCGGAAAACCAGGCCTTTAAAGTAAAGCTGAGCTCTATCCAGGAGTTAAAAAAAGCCATCAGGGAATTGAAGAGGAAGGTGCGCCTCGAAAGAATCATAGCCATAAAGCCGAGAAAGATGGATGGTGATATAGACGGCAACCGTGGCTATTTAATGAAAGAAGGTAAAAGCACCTATCACGGCAAGATCCGAGTGGAAGTCAGACCCGCCCCTTCCGCAGAATAATGAAAGAAATATTCGTTGATATTTTCAAGAATAAGATCCTGATGACCACCCTTTCTGCGTGGCTCATCGCGCAGACGATAAAGGTCGTTTTGGGGGTTATCCGGCAAAGGAAATTCGACTTTCGTTGGTTTATCGGAACAGGAGGTATGCCCTCCAGCCACGTCACAGGCGCCTCCTGCTTAGCGACAAGCGTCGGCCTTGAATACGGTTTTAGCAGTGTTGCCTTTGCGTTGGCAGTGTCTTTCGCCCTGGTGGTCATGTTTGATGCACAAGGGGTCAGGCGCGCCACAGGCCGGCAGGCCCGCATATTAAATAAAATAACGGAAGATATTTATTGGCAGGGAAGAATTGACGAAGAGAAATTGCGTGAGCTTGTTGGTCATACGCCGGTGGAGGTCATTGCAGGTTTTTTACTGGGCGTGGTCATTGCCATGCTCGCTTAATGAATCCTTTTTAAGAAAGGAAGGCTCCTTTGAATAAGAAACTCTTCGCAGGTCTGGCAGCCTTGTTCGCATTATGGTTAATCGCGCTGGTTATTTGGATAGCCGGCAGAGGGCAGAGTTCTTCGCAGGCTCTCCGAAAAGGCTTGGCGTCAAATGGGGTGAAAGAGGTGCAGGCCCTTGAGGCCAAAGAAGAATGGCTTGAGGCAAAAAAAATATACCAGAAATTAATTGCCGATTTTCCCAACGCGGGCGAAGTGATGAGCTGGCAGAAGAAGGCCGAAGAGATAAACCTCAAACTTTTGTTTTCTCCTGCCATGATGCCAGGAGCTGAAGTTTATGAAATCAAACCCGGTGATACATTGACTAAAATCGCCCGGGATTTTAAAACGACCCCGGATTTGATCATGAAAAGCAATCAGATGTCCAGCGACAGAATCATGGCGGGTCAAAAGTTAAAAGTGTGGACCGTTCCTTTCACCATCGTGGTGGACAAATCCCAGAACCTGTTGATGCTGAAAACCAAAGAAGAAGTCTTTAAGACGTACGTCGTTGCAACGGGGCTTAATAACTCGACTCCCGTAGGCCATTTTAAGATTACCAATAAACTCCTGAATCCTACCTGGTTTAAGGCAGGGGCCGTTGTGCCTGCCGGCAGTCCTGAGAATATTTTGGGAACGCGCTGGATGGGTTTTGACCTGCTTGGCTATGGAATTCATGGGACGACCGAGCCTGAGAGCTTAGGCCAGCAGGTGACGCAGGGGTGTGTGCGCATGCGAAATTCCGAAGCGGAAGAGCTTTACGCAATCGTTCCCGTAGGCACAGAGGTGGTCATTGTTGACTAACTAAAAATGGCTGGACTTGATTTTGAAAAACCCATTTCAGAGCTGCAGAAACAAATCGACGATCTCAGGAAGTATCAAGAGCTTAAACATATCGATGTTTCCTCCGAGATCAAGCGCCTGGAAGAAAAGCGCGATAACCTCAAAAAGAGCATTTACATCCAATTGAGCGCCTGGGAAAAGGTGCAGTTGGCTAGGCACCCGAACCGGCCTTACACCCTGGATTACATCCAGATGCTTATGTCAGACTTTATTGAGTTGCACGGAGACAGAAGCTTTGGGGATGACTTAGCGATTGTTTGCGGTTTGGCCAAAGTCGATCATGAAAAGATAGTCGTGGTAGGGCATCAGAAAGGCAGAGACACCAAAGAGAATCTCAGGCGTAATTTCGGGTGTGCGCATCCAGAAGGATACCGCAAGGCCTTAAGAGTCATGCAGCTGGCAGGGCAGTTTGGGCTGCCCATCGTCGTGCTTATCGATACGCCGGGAGCGTATCCGGGGATAGGCGCAGAGGAGCGCGGTCAGTCTCAAGCCATTGCCCTTAACCTAAGAGAGATGATCTGCATCGCGGTTCCTATTATTGCCATTGTTATAGGGGAAGGCGGCTCAGGCGGGGCTTTAGGGGTGGGTGTCGCGGATAGAGTCTGCGTTCTAGAGAATGCCTACTATTCCGTCATCTCTCCGGAAGGCTGTGCCGCTATCCTTTGGAAAGACGCTGCCAAGGCGCCTGAAGCCGCAGAGGCGCTGAAGTTGACGGCGCAGGATCTGTTGAAGATGGGGCTTATCGATGAAGTGGTGCCTGAGCCATTGGGCGCAGCGCATGGGGATCCTCAGCAGACCGCCCAGAACATAAAGAAGTGTATTCTAAAGAATCTTAAAGAACTAAAGGAACAAGACGCAGATACGCTTCTTAAGTCCAGATACAAGAAGTTCAGGAGCTTAGGGGTTGTCGAATGATTCAGCACGAATTGCTCTTATTGGGTTTGCTTAAGGAAAGCCCCAGGCACGGTTACGAAATCAAACAGAGGATCCAAAAGATTCTAGGGCTTTTTGCGGGCATGGACCCCAAATCCA
Organism: Candidatus Omnitrophota bacterium; assembly: GCA_043798795.1. Lineage (GTDB taxonomy): Bacteria > Omnitrophota > Gorgyraeia > Gygaellales > Profunditerraquicolaceae > JBDRKE01. The sequence goes on along the minus strand of JAZDOJ010000024.1, from coordinate 16,839 downwards.
TTTATTATCCCTTGAGGGTATTGGAAAAACGGGGTCTGATCTTCAAGCAGATGGGTCAATCGGGCAGGCGGCCTAAGCGCATGGTGTATGGACTCACGCCCAAAGGAGAGATTCGCTTCGATGAATTACTGGCTAAAAGTTTTCTTAATTTCAAGCGGCCTCAGTTTAGTCTGGATCTAAGTCTTTATTTTCTGGATTATATAAAAGCGGATATGGCCAGGCGCCGTTTGCGCGGCCGCATGAGGATTTTGCATCAGCTTTCCCGAGGGTTAAGAGAGACTTTACGTTCTTTAAAGAACGTAAAGTCTCCATCCCTAGGTTATATTCTGGAGCATGACCTTCAGATGGTCGATACGGAGTTGAAATTCCTCACCCGCCTAATCAAGAGGCTTTAGATGAGTGTTTTTGAGCGTCTCGTTTTAGCATTAATGGTGGTGCCCCGCCTGCCCGTCATCCTTCTCCTTTGCTTTTCAGGCATCGCCGTAGGATTATTCTCAGCCTTGCATCCGGCCTCTTGCATTGAGTTACAGAAGAGATTTTATCAGCGAATCAACTGGCGCATGGAGCCTATTTCAATGGAGAAAGAGATCCGCAACACGCGCCTTTTAGGATGGTTTTCGGTCATTGTGTCTTTGGGGTTTCTCATTCTGGTTATCCTGAAGCCAGATCTTCTCTAGGCCTTAAGTGCCCTTTCAAGTCCCACCTCACGGCAAGTTTTTCTAACCCCTTCTTTTCGCTTGACAAAGGCCCTTTTGCGGTATATATTTAATATAGTTAATATTTAAGTATATTAAATATTAAGGGGGTAAAATATGTCCGTTTCTCTTTTTGAGTTTGGCGATAAGATCAATGAAATCTTGCCGCTTTTCCAAAGAGAGTTCGCCAGGCAGCTGACAAAGGAATTCTTTAAATCCAGGATCACGCTACCCCAGTTCTTAATCCTGATGATCCTGGATAAGGAGGGAGAGTTAAAGATGAGTAGTCTGGCGCGTCTGATGAATGTATCGATGGCTGCTATGACAGGATCCGTCTCCCGGCTGGTTGCCTCAGGGTTCGTCTTGAGACGGGATGATCCCAAGGACAGGCGTATCGTCAGGATCCAATTGACTTCCAAAGGAAGTCAATTGGTGGATAAGCTCAAGAAGCAAAGAAGAGAGATGATTATCCATCTGTTCAAAGATATTTCCGGAGAGGATCGAACGAATTATCTAAGGATCCTGACGCTCATTAAGGATAAATTAATTGCCCAGGTTGAGTTGCCTTTAGAAAAATGAGAGCCCCCATTTCTAGAAAACAAATTTTTAACTTTATCTGGCTTGCCCTGACAGGCACGGGAATAATGCTTTTGTCGTTCAGGGAGGCTCCTGCGCAACCAACAGAAACTCCAGAGAAAGCTCCAGAGAAGACTCTGGAGCTTTCTCTGGAAGATGTCACGCGGCTGGCGCTTGAGAATTCCCTGGATATTCAGATCGCCAAGTTTGATGCGTATATAAAAAGGACATCCTTAGAAAAAGCGGAATCCTTATTTGATACGTTTTTAAATGCGCAAGGCTATTTCAGCCACAACAAGAAAATGCAGCCAAGCTCGCTTCTGGGTTCCGACGAAAAGGAGCATGGTTTTTCCGTGGGTCTGGAAAAGAAGCTGCCGACCGCAACGACCTTAACTCTGGATGCCATGGGCACGAAGTCCAGAAGCAGCAGCTCATTTGTGACCCTGAACCCTTTTAACGAAGCCGAAACAAGGATTTCTCTTGAGCAGTCTCTGGGAAGAAACTTTTTCGGCTTAGCTGACCGCGCCTCCATCAAAATCACCAAGCTGGATATTGAAAATTCCGACTTTTCCTCCCTCGATGATATGGAAAAAAGCCTGGCCGATGTGCAGCAGGCTTACTGGGATTTTGTATTGAAAGACGCCCAGCTGGTTATTGCCGAGGAGATGTTCAAAAGCGCTGAAACGCTTTATAAAATTTATCAGGATAAATTCGAGCGTGGCCTGACTGAAGAAAGCGAGCTTTTAGCTCTGGAGGCCCTTGTTTCAACAAGATACGGGGAGGTTATTATTGCGGAATTAGAAAAGGAGACTGCGAAAAATAATCTGTTTTTTCTGATGAACTCCGGCAGTTTTGAAGAGGCTCTTGCGCCGAAAGATAATTTAACGACAGATACCCATTCCGTAAACCTTTATGAAGAAGTCAAAGAAGCCATAGTCAACCGACGGGATTATAAACGAAAGACAAATGAACTGAAGAGCAAAAGAATCGAAATGGTGGTTAATGAAAACGCCCTGTGGCCGGAAATAAATTTAGAGGCCAGCTTCAGTCGTAATCATCTAAATACCGACAGGGGAAAGGCCTGGGAAGGTTTGGGTAACAACGCCAACGATGAGGTCCTGGTTGAGTTAAAATTCAAGATGCCTCTTGAAAACAGAGAGGCCAGGGCTGATCTTAACAAGACAAACCTGGAAAGAGAAAAACTCCTGTTGGGACTTAAGAAAATCGAACGACTTGTTTTAATGGAAGTCCATGATGCCGTCAATCATGTCAATATCACACAGAATCAGGTGTCCCTGTATGAGTCGATAGTAAAAATGCATGAGAAAAAGCTGGATAAAGAAATTGAACGCCTGAATTACGGACGGTCTGATGCAGACACCCTCATCCGTTATGAAGAGGATCTGTTGGAGTCAAGGCGCATTTTATCGAATTACTGGCACCAGTACAGGAGAAACCTCATAGAGTTGGAACGGGTAAAGAATTCACTGCTCGATCGATATTGGCAAGAGCCATTATAAGGGGTAGGAGATGAAACTTTCGGAATTCTCAGTCAAAAATTCGCTTTTCGTCAATCTTATCTCTGTTTTTATCCTTATCGCCGGTTTTTACACCCTTTATATCTATCAGATCAGAAGAGAGGCTTTTCCTGAAGTTTCTTTTGATATGGTCGTGATCACCACCCCTTATCCGGGGGCCCCTCCCGAAGAAATCGAAAAACTCGTTACCGTCCCCATTGAGAAGGAAGTGAAAGGAGTGGATGGCATCGAGGAGATGCAATCCGCTTCCATAGATAATGTTTCCAATATCCTGGTTAAAATAAGCCAGGATGCCAAAGACAAGAAGAAGGTGGTGGATGACATCCAACAGGCGGTGGATCGGGCCGTGGATCTTCCCAAGGAAGCAGAAGAGCCCCAGGTTATCGAGATCACCTCCGGTGAGATCCCTGTGATTGAAGTTGCCTTAAGCGGAAATCTCTCTGAAGTTAAACTCCAGGAATGCGCAGAACAGCTGGAGGATATTCTGGAGGATGTCCCGGGCGTTTCCTCTGTTTCGCGTCGAGGCTGGAGGGATAAAGAGGTGTGGGTGGAGGTGGAGCCGGAGAAGATCAGCTCAATGCACCTGAGCCTGGAAGAGGTGATGGAGGCCCTTCGCTTAAGAAATGAAAGCATTCCCGGAGGCAAGGTCCGGGGAGATAAGGAATTCAATATCAGGACAACGGGTGAGTTTTATACGCAGGAGGAGATTGAAAACGTGGTAATCCGGGCCAATGAATTAGGGAATTGGCTTAAAGTCAAAGATGTGGCCAGGGTGCGTTTTTCCTTTAAGGATGAAGATGTGATCAATAAAAGCTTTGGCACCAGGTCTGTTAATCTGACCGTGATCAAAAGGGCTACGGGAGATGCGATCAAGATCGTGGATCAGGTGAGAAAAAACACGGAAAATTTTCTGAAACGCGCTGAGCCCGAGCTTAAAGTCTCTTACATCAATGATATTTCTTATTATATTAAAAGAAGGCTGGGGGTTTTAAAGAATAACGGGATCGTGGGCTTGATTCTCGTATGCGCCACGCTGATGCTCTTCCTGAATCTCCGCATTGCCATTCTTACGGCTTTAGGGATTCCGATTGCGTTTTGCGCGACGCTTGCTATCATGGGCTTTTTGGGTTTAAGCGTCAACCTGATCACCATGTTCGGCCTGATTATCGTCTTAGGGATGCTCGTTGATGACGGGATCATCGTGGCTGAAAACTGCTCAAGATACTTGGAGAGTGGCCATAATGCGAGGGAGGCAGCCATCTTAGGAAGCCAGGAGGTGGCTAAACCGGTTGTGGCTACCGTTATCACGACCATTGCCGCGTTCGGCCCGCTTTTGTTTATGCAAGGGATGCTGGGCAAATTCATCTGGGGGATACCGGTGGTGGTGATCATCGCCTTAAGTGCGTCTTTATTTGAGGCCTTAGTCATTTTGCCCTCTCATTTTGCCGACTTTGTCCGTCCTTCCAAAACCTTTAAATCCAGCAAAGAGCTTCCCTGGTTTCAGAAAATTGTCAATGTCTATACCGCTATTCTCGATAAGGCCCTCAACCGAAGGTATCTGGTGTTTTTGGGCTTGATCGTGATATCCGCTCTTACGATTCTTATTGCCATGCGCATGCCTTTTGTGCTCTTTGGTTCGGAAGAAGGCATTGAACAATTTTACATCCGCGCTGAGGCGCCTGTCAGCACCAATATTTATAAGACCAATGAACTCATAAAGCAGATTGAGGAGAAGGTGGGAGAGTTGCCTAAAGAAGAACTGAAGGCTTATACGACAGAGGTTGGGTCCATGGGTGAGACCTGGATGTTTGACCCGTACGGAAAATCCGGAAGCCACGTGGCCCAGATCACCGTGTATGTCACGCCTTATACCCAGCGCGCAAGAAAGGTATCCGAGATTATGGAAGATTTGAGGCAAAAGACCAAAGGGGCGGTTGGTTTTGAAAAGGTCTATTTTGAAAAAGAGCATGAGGGGCCGCCGGTCGGAAAGCCTATTGCCGTGAAAGTGCGCGGAGAGGATTTTTCTGTTTTAGAAAAGATTAGCGATGAGGTCATTGCGGCCTTGAATAATATGAAGGGTGCCCTGGACGTGACGACAGATTACGAGGTCGGCAAAGGAGAGATCAGGGTAGTGGTGAATGAAGATGAGGCCAAGCGCGCTTATCTCTCAGTAGGAGATATTGCTGCCTCCATCCGCAATGCGTTTAAGGGAGGCGTGGCTACGTCCATCAAGCCGGTCAAGGCAGAGGAAGAGATTGATGTGCTGGTACGTTTTCCAGAAAAGGAGCGCAAGACGCAAGCGGCCTTCGACAAAATTTACATCCCTAATAAATTCGGCAACCTGATCCCTTTGACAAAAGTAGCGCGCTTAGACGAAAAGTCATCCGTAAGTCGCATACGTCATCTGGATGGCAAGAGGGTGATTACGGTGAGAGCTGATGTGGACAACAAGAATATCACCTCTTTAAAGGCGAATGCTTCTTTAGAGAAGCAGTTTAAAGATATCCCGAAACTTTACCCGGGTTATAATATAGAATACGGAGGGGAGCAGGAGGAAAATGTCAAGTCCATGCAAAGCTTTGCCAAGGCCGGTGCTCTGGCTTTTATTCTTATCTTCTTCATTTTAGCTGCAGAGTTTAATTCCCTGGTTCAGCCCTTGGTCGTGATGCTGGCTATCCCTTTTGGTCTGATCGGCGTTATCTGGGCCTTTTATTTTCACGGTTTCTCCTTAAGCTTCTTTATGATGATGGGGGTCATTGGGTTGGCGGGTATCGTGGTTAATGACTCCATTGTTTTAGTCGAATTCATCAATAACGCGCGCCGAAAGGGCACAGACAGGCGCACTTCCATCATGCAAAGCGGGCAGTTGCGTTTAAGGCCGGTTTTGCTGACCACGATCACCACGGCCCTTGGTCTAACGCCTACGGCGTACGGTATCGGTGGAGGAGACCCCTTCTTAAGGCCGATGGCGCTGACCATTGTCTGGGGTATTGTCTGCGCCACCTTCCTGACTCTCGTTGTCCTGCCTTGTGTTTATGCCATTGTTGATGATATGGTCATGAAACTTGCGGGACACGCCACGGTCAAGAAGAATAACAATTCCAATCATTAGTTTTTGTTGTATAATAAAGAGACTTTTCAAAACAAACCAAAAGGAGGAAAATCCATGAGGATTTTGCACATTGTTTTGATTTTATCTCTAAGCCTAGTTAGTCTTTGCTGTGCCCAGAATCAAAGTCAGGCTCTTTTGCTGGATGATTTTGAAGGCCCTATTTCCGGCGGATCTGATGGGAGCGTGGATTTTGGTGCTGGCAACGGCTCATCCTTGGACGTAACAGCAGCTCAAGATATCAAATATTCTGGCAACCAATCTATAAAAGCCGTTTATGATGCGGTTTCCGGCGGTTATATGTATATCGCCCGGGGATTTGGCCTGGATGCGAAAAATGCGGCCTGGTTAGTAAAACCGGAGGATGTCGATTGGTCGAAATACAAGGCCTTCAGTTTCTATGTATATGGGAACGATTCCAAAACGCAGGTTGCCTTTGATATCAAAGACAACGGCAATGAAATGTGGCGTTTTATGTTCGAAGACAATTTTACGGGATGGAAGAAGGTCGTTTGCCCTTTCCATATGTTCTTTGCTCGGGATGACTGGCAGCCGGATAATGCCGATAACAATCTCACCCTGGATTTTCCCATTAAGGTCTTTCAATTTGAGCCAAGGCCGCAAGCCCAGGGAACTCTTTATTTTGACCGCGTGGAATTGGAATAAAGAAGTCTGCTTATAATCGCTTTAGAGGGGAATGGTTCATGGACATATCTGTCGTGGTTCCCTGTTTTAATGAAGGCGAAAGCATCCCTATATTATACAAGCGCCTGAAATCTGCAATGGATCGCCTGTCCCAGGAGTATGAGATCCTATTCGTAGATGACGGAAGCCGCGATGAGACCCTTTCGGCCATGAAGGAAGCAAAGGGTCAGGCCGATCATATAAAGATCCTGATCCTTGATAAACATTACGGGAAAGATGCCGCATTGGCTGCGGGTTTTAAATCGGCCGAAGGCCAAATTATTGTTACCCTTGATTCGGATTTACAGAATTATCCCGAAGACATCCCTTTGCTATTGGATAAGCTAAAACTTTGCGACGGAGTTATCGGCTGGAGAAAGGAGAGAAAAGACAATTTTCTAAAGAAAATATCCTCGCGCACCGCTAATGCCTTCAGGAACAGCCTCCTTAGTGAGGATTTGCATGACGCCGGATGCGGATTGCGCGCCTTCAGGAAAGAGTGCCTAAAGAAATTGGGAAGTTTTCAGTTATTTGACCTGTTTCTTATGTCCATGTTTAAGATCAAAGGCTTTAAGGTCACAGAGGTTATCGTCAGGCACGCGCCGCGTGAATGGGGCCACTCCAAGTTCAATATCCGCAATCGACTCTTCCGCAATGGCGCAGCCCTCATGGAGGTCTGGTGGCTCAAGCGCCATGGAGGAGGCGACGTCCCAACCCTTTAGATTATACAATTTTTTTATGCCTATTTCCATTGCCTTATTGAATCATTATTCCGAAAGCATCAAAGAAAGACGCTACGACAGGCCCCATTACCCTGACCCGAGCCTGGGCACGCTTTTTTCCTATTTACAGGAATTTAATCGGGAATGTCACGTGATCGATACCAAGCTGGAAAGGCTTCCCTTAAGCAAGGTCGTCACGAGGCTTGAGTCTCTAAGGCCTTCTGCCATAGGTTTTACAGCTTTCACCCATGAAATAGAAAGCGTGGCAACTGACGCGAGCATCATTAAGGAAAGATTTCCGGGCGTCAAACTGATCATCGGGGGCGCGCATGCCAATGCCCTGCCTGAAAAAGTGCTTTCTGAATTTAGCGTGTTTGATATCTCGGTATTTGGCGAAGGGGAGCAGGCCTTAATCCATTTGATTGACAATAAGTTTGAAGATTTAAGCGGCATTCCGTCCATAGCCTATAGAAAGAATGGCGCCATTATAATGAATAAGCCGGATTCTCCATTGGACATGGATGAATTTCCCATTTTAGACTGGGAGAGATTTCCCCGGGCACCCTATTATCCCACCTTCACCTCGAGGGGCTGCCCCTACCAATGTATTTTCTGTTCCAGGCCCTTCGGCTCAAAAATAAGATACAGGCCCATCGGTTCTGTTTTAGAAGAGATGAGGCAGATAAAGAAGCTGTATAACCCCAGGTATATCTATATCTGGGATGAAAACTTTTGCTCTGACAGGCAAAGGTCGCTGGAGTTGTTAAACAGCATGAGGCGTGATTTGGTCCTTAAAGATATAAAATGGTTTTGCCAGACGCACATCAACAACCTGGATTATGAGCTGGTTCAGGCGATGAAAAGCTCCGGTTGCCTAAGGATCGGTATCGGCATAGAATCGGGCAATGAAGATATGCTTAAGCGAATTCGTAAAGGGACAACCAAGGAAAGGATCGCCCAGGTCGTCCGTTGGATCAGGCAGGCCCGCATCCCCTTTGAGGGGTATTTTTTGCTCGGCCTTCCTTATGAAAATCAAGAGTCTTGCAGAGAAACAATAGATTTTGCAGTCAAGCTCAATCCTGACTTCCCTGTGTTTGGCATCGTCGTCCCCTACCCGGGCACAGAGATCTATAATCTCGCTCAAAAAGGAGAAGGCCATTATAGGATCATTTCGCATAAATGGAGCGATTACAATAAGATTATGGGGAAGGCCATGGAATTGGAGGGTTTATCCAGAAGAGAATTAGAGCTCTTTCAATTTTATGGTTATGCGAGCGTTTTATTTAAGAATTTCCGGTTCTTTGATATTTTGAGGTTTCTTTTCCAGTTCTATAATGACATCCTAACCTGGATTGGCCATTTTTTCTTAAGAGGCAAGCATCATCATCCATAGTTAGATTTTACGATCAGGGAGGTTTTCACGGATGCAAGCTGCTGTTTATTATAGCAACCGCGATCTCAGGATACAGGAGGTCCCTACCCCTAAGATTGGGCCAGGTGAGCTCTTGATACGCGTTGAGGCCAGCGGCATCTGCGGCAGTGATGTGATGGAGTGGTATCGCAAGGACCGTGTTCCTTTAATCTTAGGCCATGAGGTTGCTGGTGTCATCGAAGAAACAGGTGAGGGTGTCAAATACAAAAAAGGCCTTCGCGTGGCTCTGAGCCACCACGTGCCTTGCGGTAAATGTCATTACTGCTTGAGCGGTCATGAGACCACCTGTGAGACGCTACGCAAAACCAATTTTGATCCAGGCGGCTTCTGTGAATATTTACGCCTTCCTAAGATAAATGTGGATTCCGGTGTTTTTCCTCTGTCTGATTCTGTAGCATTCGAAGAAGCTACTTTTGTTGAGCCGCTAGCTTGCGTTTTAAGGGGTCAGCGCCAGGCGGGTTTTAAGCCAGGAAAAAGTATTTTAGTGATTGGCTCTGGTATTGCCGGGATTTTGCATATTCATTTAGCTCATGTTTCGGGAGCAGGGTTTATCCTTGCCACAGACATTTCGGAGTACCGGATCAGTCAGGCTAAGAGATTTGGCGCTCAGGAAGCTTTCTTAGCCCAGGAGTATTCATCTGAGGCGCTACGTAAGTCAAATAATGGCCAACTGGCTGATATTGTTATTGTTACGACAGGGGCGCTGCCAGCGCTTCAACAGGCCATCTCTTCTGTGGAACGTGGAGGGACTATTCTCTTTTTTGCGCCTACCGAGAAAAGCCTTAATGTCTCCATGCCTTTTAATGAGGTTTTCTGGAGGACGGAGATAACTCTCACTAGCTCTTATGCAGGAAGCCCTCATGATTACCAAGAGGCGTTGGGGCTAATCGCGCAAAAAAAGTTACAACTTACTGAAATGGTTACACATAGGTTAAAACTGGATGAGATTGGGAGAGGTTTTAGGTTAGTCCAAGAGGCTAGGGAATCCATCAAGGTTATTATCTATCCTCATAAATAGAAAGGAGTTACAAATGGATTGGGGAATGAAAAATCGCTTAAGCCGTCTGATACAAGGTGATGGCCGTTGCTTTTTTATGCCTATTGACCATGGTTATTTCCAAGGGCCAACCTCCTGTTTAGAGAAGCCTGGAGAGACAATCAAGCCTTTGTTGGCCTATTGTGATGCCCTTTTTGTGACGCGGGGAGTCTTGCGTCATTGCGTGGACGCAATGCACTCCAAGCCCATTATTTTGCGGGTATCAGGGGGCACCAGCATGGCTGGTGAGGATTTGGCTAATGAGGAGATCACGACTTCTATTGAGGAGATTATTCGTCTAAATGCTTCTGCCGTAGGCACTTCCGTATTTATTGGCAGTAAGTTTGAGAAACAGACACTGCTGAACCTATCCAAGCTGGTAAACGAATGTGAAAATTACGGAATACCGGTGATGGCTGTAACAGCTGTGGGCAAAGAGCTGGAGAAGCGGGATGCGCGCTACCTGGCTTTAAGCTGCCGCATCTGTGCAGAATTAGGCGCCCGGGTGGTCAAAACCTACTGGTGCGCAAATTTTGAGAAAGTGGTAGAGAGTTGTCCGGTTCCTGTGGTGATAGCTGGTGGCCCCAAATGCGAAACAGAGAAAGAGGTTTTTGAATTTGTCTATGACGGCTTGCAAAAAGGTGCTATTGGCATCAATTTAGGCCGCAATGTCTGGCAAAGCAAGTATCCGGTGGCTATGGCCAGGGCGCTTGAGGCTCTTATTCATGAGAAAGCGACTGTTAAAAGAGCTCAAGAGTTATTTAATGATCTAAAATCTCCCCCCGCAAAATGAAAAATCTGTAAGAGTTCCCATTCTTGCAGATTTTTCATTTTGTGTCCTCGCGCTAGAGCGCGAGGATTCATACGTAACTATCTATCAATCCTACATTTTTATCCCTAAAAAAATCCTTGACACACTCTATTTTTTTTGGCATAATATAAAAAAATTTAAATAGTAAAATTTTACTATTTACCCATGAATATCGCCCTCCAATTAGAAGCTCAGTGCAAAAAGTATCCTTCAAGATCTGCCTTTGTCTATAAAGAACAAAACATATCTTTTTGTCACTTAAAAGACTCTACATATCAGTTGGCCAATGCGTTGGAAAGGTTAGGCCTTAAAAAAGGGGATTGCGTAGCTGTCTACCTGCCTAATAGCCCGGAATGTATTTATAGTTATCTGGCTACCTGGTGTCTGGGAATTACCTGCATTCCCTTTGATTTTATGCTCACGGAAGAAGAACTGATTTCCTGTATCAGGCATGCAGAAGCCAAAGTTTTGATTGCCCGAGCCAAGCCCAATGTTTCTTTAAATCGCATCAAAGAAAACTGCCCCACCCTTGAACACGTCATTATCGCGGGAGAAGAAAAAGAAGATCTCTTGATTTTCGAGTCTTTTCTTAAGAAGGGCTCCAAGGCTTTTGAGTCCCGCGAAATTCCGGATACGGATTATGCCTGTATTTTTTATACCTCAGGAACGACGGGAAAACCCAAAGGCGTGCTGTGTAATTATCGTCAGATAGGTGCCCCGGCTGAGTCCATGTTTTATGTCTCAGGGCTCAACGATAAAGATATAGCCTTATGTGCGGGGTTGCCTTTTTCTCATTTAGGAGGCCTGGTGTTTATTCAGTCGATGGTCTTTCTGGGGACAACCGTCGTCGTGATGGACCGTTTTATTCCTTTAGAGGTCTTAAAAAATATACCTAAATATAAAGCGACGGTGATGTGGCTGATTCCTTCCATGTTTTACGCCATGCTGCAGCTAAGAGAATTTGAGAGTTTTGATTTCTCGAGTTTGCGCTGGATCACTTCCTTCGGCGCTCCCAGCTCTGCGGATCAGCTGCGCCGGTTTCACGCCTACTGCCCGAATGCCGGTCTCTTGCACGGGTGGGGGATGACAGAAACTCAAGGCCCGGCCATAGTGACCCCCTTTGGCTCGAAGAAGATAGAGAGCATTGGTTTGCCTGTTCCCTGGATCGAGGTCAAAGTTTTTGATGATCATGATCAGGAATTAGCGACGGGGAAGGTGGGGGAAGTCGTGGTGCGCGGCTGGATAGTTACCGATGGTTATTATAAGGATCCGGAGGCAACCGCCCTGGCTAAACGCAATGGTTGGTTCCATACCGGAGACCTGGGCCGGTTTGATGACGAGGGATACCTTTACATCTGTGGCAGAAAGAAGGAGATGATCAAGGTGGCCGGAGAGATCGTATTTGAGCCGGAAGTAGAGTCAGCCATCCACAAACACCCGGAAATTGCCGAGGTCGCTGTCATCGGCGTAGCGGATAAATTAAGAGGAGAAGTCCCTAAGGCGATCGTGGTATTAAAAGAAGGCAGCCAATTGACCGAAGAGGATTTGCGTTATTTCCTGCGGCAGCATCTGGCCCATTTTAAAATCCCCCATTATTTTGAATTCAGGTCCCTGCTTCCCAAGAACAGGGCAGGAAAAATTGACAAAGAAAGCTTAAGGAAGCAAGAGGTGGGCGCGTGAGAAAGTTTCTTTTCTGGTTCAGCCACGGGCTTATCCGTTACCGGTTAGGATTTCTTTCTTTATGTCTTCTCATCAGCTTATTCTTCTTTTACCAGTTAAAAGACCTTTCCTTTAACACCAACCTCGGTGATTTCTATCCTCTGAAACATCCTTACCTCAAGATTCAAAATCAACTGAATAAGATATTCGGCGGCCTGAATCAGGTTTCTATTGCCATTGAAGTCAAGGATGGGACGATTGTTAATCCCGTTACTTTAGATAAGATTTGGCAGATCACCAACGATCTTTATCTGACCGAAGGTATCAATGCTGGACGTGTCGTATCTCTCTCGGCACGCAAGGTCAAGCACGTGGAGGCCAACGATGAGGGTTTCAAGACCACATGGCTGATGCATGACCCGCCCAAGAGTGTAGCGGAGCTGGAAACCTTAAAGCAAAGGATCATCAGAAATCCCATGGTGCTTGGCCCCATGGTTTCAGAAGATTTTAAGGCGACCCTGATTCAGGCGGACTTCGAATCCGACGTCTCCTCCCGAAAGATATTCAACATTCTGCAGGATATAAAGAAAAAGTACGAGGACGACAATCACAGCATTTATATGGCAGGCCAACCCGTGCTTCAGGGGTGGCTGGATTTTTATCTGCGTAAGATGGGCGCCCTTTTTCTCATAACGCTTCTAGCCATGTCCTGGGTTTTATTCAATGCCTTTAAATCCAAACGCGGGGTATTCCTGCCCCTTGCATCCGCTTCCATGGCTACAATTTGGGGATTAGGCATGACCGCCCTCTTCGGTTATAAACTCACCCCTGCCACTATCCTGGCGCCTTTTCTTGTTTTTGCCTTAGGTGTCAGCCACTCCGTACAGTTTATCAAGCGTTATTATGAGTATATGAGCAAACACAAACGAAATTCTAAAATGTCGGCCATTAAAATCACGCGTAATTTATTCGTCCCGGCATTTACGGGGTTGCTGACTGACGGGATTGCGCCTTTTACCTTGTTTTTTGTCCCCTTAGGAATGGTCAAGAGTCTGGCGGTGGCCATCGGCTTTGGCATCCTCAGCATATTTTTCAGCACCATTATTTTAGTGCCAAATCTTCTTTCTTTTATGAAACCGCCCAAGCGCCTTGAGGTGATTAAGGAAGAAAGGACCACCCTTACCAATAGAGTATTGAGTTATTTTGCAAAATTGGCCGTGCATAAGCGTTCGCGCTGGACCGTGATCGCCTCATTTTTCATTCTTACCTTTATTTCTCTCTGGGGGGCGAGCCGCTTAGAGGTAGGAGATAAACAGCCAGGCACGTCGTTGCTTTATTCCAACAGCCCCTATAACAAGGCAGAAAAATTTATCAGTGAAAAATTTGCCACCTCCGACCCTTATTACATATTCGTGGAAGGTAAGCATGAAGATGCGCTTTACAGCACCGAGGTCTTGAAAGAAATGGACAGTCTCCAGCGTTATCTGGAGAAAGAAGTCCTTGGTGTGGGCCGGACACTATCTCTTGTTGAATACATCAAGGGGATGAATATGGCGATGTTTGGCGGCAGGCGCGAGGCCTTTAAGATCCCTGAGACAGACCAGACGGTTGCCGAGTATATATTTTTGTATTCCTTAACCGGTTTTCCCGGAGATTTTGACCCGGTGGCCAATCCCAATTATCAATATGCCAACATCAAGGTGGATTTACGTGACCATAAAGCCTCAACTATCCACGAGGCCTTGGATAAGACAGGGGCCTGGATTCGAGAACACCACAAAGCCGAAGATGTGGAATTTTCCTATGCCGGAGGAACCATTGGAATGCTGGCGGCTGTGAATGATACGGTACGGCCCATGTTAAGCATTAACTCATTTGGCACAGCCAGTCTGGTATTGGTATGTCTGGTGGTTGCCTATGGTTGGGTTCTGGGAACAGGTATTCTGTTTCTGCCTCTGATCTTCAGGACCGTGCTGCTTTTTGGGATATTGGGGTTTTTAAGGATAGGCCTGACAGCGGAGATTATTCCGGTGGTGGCTTTAGGTATTGGATTCGGGGACGACTTCGGGATCTATATCGTCTCCCGGGTGATGGATGAATTGCAGGAGAAGGGAGGGTCTTTATCCCAGGCCCTTATTGAGGCCATGTCAACTTCAGGTAAAGCTGTCTTCTTTACCGGTTTAAGCCTGGCTATCGGCATTGCCACCTGGATGTTCTCTCCTATTCTGATGCAGGCGAGGTTGGGTGCCCTTTTGAGTTTTTTAATTTTATTCAATGCTATCGGCACGTTGATTGTGTTGCCCTCGATGTTGATGACCCTTAAGCCGAAGCTTTTAAAACGTTAACAGGGAGGAAAAGGATGAAGAAACTGATTTTGTGTTTGGTGGCAACAAGCTTGTTTTTTGGTTATGCGGCTGCTGCAGACCTTGAGTATTTCAAGGTGCATACGCCAAGTGTGGGCATGACAGCGGATGAGATCATGCAGATCAAGTATTTCAATAAGTACTCACTCTTTGCTAAAGATTACGAATCCATCGGAGATGTGGTATTTATTGAGAAGGACGGGTCAAAAAGGAACCGCAGGTTCTCACGCCGCAGGATTATTTTAGGAAGGAAGTCTGATGACGTATCCTACAAAGACCTGGTGATGTTTACGCAGCCGACCTCTGTCAAGGGATTGGCTACTATGACGTGGAACTATATGAAATCCACGCGCGACCAGGATGTCTGGCTGTGGCTGCCTTCCTTAAGAAAGATCCGTAAGGTCTCCGCGGGCCAAGCCGATGATTCTTTTATGGGTGGCGATTTTACGGTTGAGGAGATCACTACGCGCCGCTTCACGGATGAAACGTATAAGTTACTGGGAGAAGAGATTTTTAAAGGTTACCCCTCCTTTTTTGACGGCAAGGTATTCCACAAGGATGAGCCTTGTTATGTGATCGAGTGCACCCCAAGAAGAAAACCCTGGTATTACTCAAAGAGAGTTACCTATGTTTCTAAAAACTTTGGCGGTAACTTGCTGGATGAAATTTATGACTCCAACGGAAAATTGGTGCGAACGCTTTTTCGCGGCTGGATTATCGTGGATGTCAACGGCAAAAAATACCCGGCTCAAAACAGGGTGGAAGGGGATGACCTGCGCACAGGCCACAGGACAGCCATCCTTTTTGATGATATAAAATTTGACCAGGGTATGCTTGAGGATATCTTTACGGAAAAGACGCTGATGCGTCAAAGATGGTGATAATGAAAAGTCAAAAGACAGAAAGAGGGAGGAGGGATATGCGATATAAATTAAAAATCATTCTATCTTTGATACTGCTTCCACTGATTTTTGCTTCTTCTGCTTGGGCAGCTCTGGAGATCGAAAGGGGGCCCATTTATGGCTTGTTAAGAAAGGTCCTGCCTTTTGAGAATCTGGAGTTGGCGGGCTTTTTGAAGAACGAGACAGCCTTGCGCACAGCCCACGGATTGGATGAATTCATGAAAGAGTCCAATATCGTGCAGCTGGAGGCCGAATACACGTTCAATGAGAACGTGCAGTTCTTTACAATTCTAAAGTGGTTTTACGATTCGGTGTATGATTTGGAAAACAGATATGACCGCGATCCCAAGTGGGAATCCAAGACCAATAAAAAACTTAAACACCCCGAAAAGCAGCAGTGGTTAAGAGAATGCTACATAGATATCCTGACGGATAGCGTGGATATCCGTGCGGGAAAACAGCAGGTGGTCTGGGGAACGGCGGATGGCGTAAGAATCCTGGACATCATCAATCCTCTGGATTACCGCGAATGGACGTTAAAGGATTATATTGACTCGCGCTTGCCGCTTTGGATGTTAAATGTCGAAGGCAAAATTCTTTTGAACGGCCATTTGCAACTTTTGTTGATCCCTGATTATGAAGCCAACTATTATCCACCGGCAGGAGCGCCCTTTACCTTAAGGACCGTAAGGTTGGGAGCTGAGAGTATTCAGGCCTTGACTAATGCGGGTGTTACCGTCAATACGATTGACCAGAAGCCTGTCCGTACGTTTGAGAACACCAAGGTGGGTTTGCGCTGGCGTCAAATCCTTGAAGGTCAGGGCTTCGAATACACCTTGAATTATTTAAACACCTACAGCTTTGCTTCGGCCGCTTATACCCAGTTCCAGTTTGGGTTTCCGCCTGTTTTTTCCCTGACGCGCCGGGCTGAAAAAATAAATGTCTTTGGCGGGACATTTTCCAAGACGATAACCGAAGGGATTATGCTCCCCGGACTGGGCAAAGGCTGGACGTTAAGAGGTGAGTTTGCTTACATCACCGGTGATGCCATGAATATCGGAACAGACAAGGTGATTAAGCAAACCTCGCCCAACACCGTGGATGTGGACCAGTACAATTATGTCTTAGGGCTTGACAAGACGTTCTTTACAAACCTGATGTTCAGTTTCCAGTTCATCCAGATGTGGGCCAGGGCTACTGAGTCTTATGATACTTCGCAATACACGTTACTCAATGGTGCTACTCGCGGTCCTTTGGATGAATGCGAGACGATCCTCACCCTTTTGCTAGGCACGGATTTCCTGCATGAAAG
>JAZDOJ010000002.1:0-22822 GCA_043798795.1 Candidatus Omnitrophota bacterium | reverse complement strand
CCCTGAGAAAAGATTCTTTCTCGGTAGCTACTCCAAGCATACTCTCCAGTTGCCTTTACCATATTGGCCCTGACCGGGTTTAGTTCAACATAATGGATGCAGTCTATAAGGTAGTTGTCCTTGACTATAACTCTACTCTTGAACCTGCCTTGCCACAAATGCCTACTTTTTTATATTTCTTGTTGAAATAGGCGGTGTAAGAACGCCTCAGCCCCTGCATAAACCTCGCCAGGTCTTTAACTTCTTTGGGTTCGCCAACCAGATGGATATGATTTGGCATAAGGCAGAAGCCATAAAGCAGGAATCCGCACCTTTTCTTATATCTTCGCAGAGTCGCTAGATAAACCCGATAGTCCTTTTCCTCCCAGAAAAGCTGTTGTCTCTGGTTGCCCCTTGTGATAATATGGTAACAGACATTGCATGTGAGTTCTCAGACCGTTTCTAATTTTGATCTCAAAGCAGTTCTCCGAACAAATTTAGAAACGTTTTAGCTTTAGAATTAGAAACGTTTTAAAAAAAAGGGGAGAGGAGCATGGTTAAGAAGAAAACAAAAGTTATAATCATTGGAGTAGCTGTAATAGTTGTTATGGCTCTGTTCTATACCTGTCGTTATTATTACTTAATCAGCATCGGGGATTTTTCAGCAGATGATCCCCTTTGGGTAAAGGCGGCTGTAACCTCGGGTTTGGCAGAGGTAAGAAAAGAGTTGTTTGAGTATTAGGCACCAGATTTAAGATGAAAAAAAGTATTTTGATGATAGGCTTCCTGCTCGCAGGGATAACTTGTGCGTCCGGGGCTTCTGTTGAACGCTACGTATCTTTGTCACCCGCGACGACGGAAATACTATTCGCGTTGGGGCTGAAAGATAAAATTGTCGCTGTTACGTCTTTCTGCAACTTCCCCGAAGAAACAAAGAAAATCGCCAAGATAGGGACATTTTCCGAGCCAAACATCGAAATAATCATCTCCTTAAAGCCCACCATCGTGTTTGCCACCGGATTAGAGCAAACGCTTGTCGTCTCCAAGCTCAAGAAGTCCGGGTTAAGGGTCGTGGTGAGTGACCCTAAAAACATCGCGGAACTTTTTGAATCACTCACGCAGATCGGTAAGGAAACGGGTAAGGAAGAGGCAGCGGAGGAATTGAAAGAGAACATGCTGCGCCGGTTAGAAGCTGTTAAGGCCAAAGCCGCCGTGATTCCCGCCGAGAAAAGGGTCAGTGTTTTTATTGAAATCTGGCATGACCCGATCATGACCGCCGGCCCGGGTTCTTTTGTGGATGAATTGATCAATCTGGCCGGGGCAAGGAATATCGCAAATGATGCGCCCCGTGCCTATTCCAGGTTTTCAAACGAAGTCATCATCGAGCGTAATCCCGACGTGATTATCTTAGGCTACATGGACAAGGCCAATGAGAGCACGCAACTTATAAAGAACAGGATGGGGTGGCAGAATATCGCAGCCGTCAAGAATGACCGTATCGTCAAAGATATCGACCCGGATTTAATATTAAGGCCAGGGCCGCGTTTGGTTGACGGATTAGAACGCATTTATCAAAGCCTTTACGATGAAAAATAGAAGAATACTTTTACTGTACCTTTTTTTATTAGGCGCGGCCGCCACGTTCGGTCTATGTTTTGGCCCGGTCAGGATAAGCATCCCAGAGTTATTTTCCGCCGGGAATTCGGCCATTTTGCATTTAAGGCTGATGAGGGTCATCCTGGGGTTGGCATCAGGCGCCGGGTTAGCCGTTGCCGGAGTCATTTTTCAGGGGATTTTACGCAACGCCCTGGCTGAACCGTATGTTTTGGGAGTTTCAAGCGGAGCAGGGCTGGGCGCCGTATTAGCCATGTTTTTCAGCTTGAGCGTCAAGGCCCTTCCTATCGCTGCATTTGCCGGAGCCATCCTTACCATGATTATTGTCTATCAACTGGCAAAAATCAATGGCCAGATTTCTACCCAGGGTTTGATTTTGTCCGGCGTGATCGTGGGCGCAGTCTTTTCCAGCCTATTGTTATTTTTTGTCTCTATTTCTCCTAACGAGGCCATGCACGGCATCACCTGGTGGCTGCTGGGAAGCCTGGAGGCATGGGACATAAAACTTTTGACGGCCGTTGTTATTCTGGTTACTCTCGGCATAGGTGTTGCTGTCTTCTTCGGCCGCGATTTAAATGCCATCAGCTTAGGGGAAGAGGAGGCAGGGCATTTAGGCATCAATGTGCCTCTGGTTAAAAAAATCCTTTTTGTCGTCGCTTCCCTTATCACCGGAAGCATCGTGTGCGTTTGCGGAATCATCGGATTTGTAGGATTGATCATCCCTCACGCGATAAGGGCCGTGTGCGGCTCAGACCACAGGATTGTTTTGCCAGCCAGCGCCTTATGCGCCGGGGCTTTCCTGATTTTTGCCGATACCCTCGGCCGCACCCTTATGCCCCCTGTGGAGGTGCCGATAGGGGTCATCACGGCACTTATCGGCGGGCCTATCTTTATCGTACTCTTAAGAAAGAAGCAGAAGTCTCCGCTCTAATGCGATGCCCGACATTATCGAAGTAAAGAATATAACCAGCGGTTATCAAAATCGCCCTATTCTCAAAGGCATTGATTTCAGCATACGGGAAGGGGAGTTCTTTGGTATTATCGGGCCCAATGGTTCAGGCAAATCAACCCTTTTAAAAACCCTGAGCCGCTGCTTAAAGCCCTACCAGGGGAGCGTGCATTACAAGCAGAAAGATATTCACGGGATCCCGGCGCAAGAATTGGCAAAAGAATTTGCGTTTGTGGCGCAGGATACGGCTTTTAATTTTTCTTTTACCGTCTGGGAGATTGTGCAGATGGGCCGTATCCCCTACATTGGGCGCATGCGCGCTGAAACGCCTCATGACCTTGAAATAACGAAGGAATCCATGCGCACCACGGATACGCTCGCCTTAGCCGACAGGTTTATCGGTGCCTTGAGTTCCGGGGAGCGCCAGATGGTGCTTATCGCCAAAGCCCTGGCCCAGCAGCCAAAAGTCTTATTTCTGGATGAGCCCACTTCGCACCTGGACATCGGCCATCAGGTGCAAATCATGAGCCTCATAAAGGAACTGAATCAGAAACACAACATTACCGTCATCGTCGTGCTGCACGATTTGAACCTGGCCAGCGAATATTGCGACAGGCTCCTGTTGTTGAATGAAGGCAGGGCCTATAAGCTCGGTGAGCCCGAGGAGATATTAACCTTCCAGAATATAGAAGAGGTCTATAAGACCCTTGTCATTGTTAACCGCAACCCGATTACAAAAAATCCGCATATCCTGCTGGTGAGCAAAGAAAAGACTTGACAGGAGTGCGGATCCGTTTTATATTTGAACTGACAATTTGGATATATAGGTTAAGGGAAGGTTGTGAGAGACAGCCACGGTCCCGCCGCTGTAAGAGGGACGAAACCTGCAGAATGCCACTGCCCGTATAAGGGTGGGAAGGCGCAGGGAGTAGGTAAGACCCTTTAGTCAGAAGACCTGCCTATATAGGAAGTCGCCTCGCGGACAAGGGCAAAGAGAAATTGGGTGCAGCCCCGAGACGGCAAAAGCCGTTTGCGGGGTTTTTATTTGTCCGAGAAAGGAAAAGGAGGATGCATAAGCTTAAGGGTTTGGCACGTGCGGTAATGGTATTGGTTTTAGTGGCCTTTGGCGTAAGGGGCGTTTGGGCTCAGGAGGAAGTGGAATTAGAAAAAATCGTCGTGACGCCTTACAGGTACCCGGAGATTTTAGAAAAAACCTCATCCAGCATTTCTGTCATAGGGCAGAATGAGATAAAGAAATCCAATGCCCAAAAGGTGACAGATGTGCTCAGGACTGTCCCGGGGCTGAACGTAAGGGACCTGTACGGAAATGGAGCCAGGGCCACCGTAGATATTGCCGGTTTTGGTGAACATGCAGGGCTTAACGTATTGGTATTGGTTGACGGCCGGCGCGTTAATGACGCAGACCTCAGCGGCGTTGATTGGACCCAGATCCCCTTGGAACAGGTGGAGCGGATCGAAGTCATGCGGGGAGGTTTAGGGGGTGTGCTGTATGGGGATAATGCCTCAAGCGGTGTGATTAATATCATAACCAGGAAGGGAACCGGAGAGCCAAAGGTTAACCTCCAGGTAGGTTATGGCAGCTATGACGCGAATAAGCAAAGATTATCCATAGAAGGAGGCGTGAAAGAAAAATTTTCTTATCTATTCAGCGGCACGCACCAGGCAACGCATGGTTATCGCGAAAATACTTTTAACAAAGAGAAAGATTTTGCCTCAAAATTAGAGTGCAACTTTAATGAGGCCCTGTCCATGCATTTTAGTTCAGGGTTCCATGAATCGGCTTTCGGCCTTCCGGGAGCCCTTTTTCAGCACCATATCGACGAGCAGGGCAGGCGGTGGGCCAGGTATGGGGAAGACTACGTCGACAATAGGGATTTTTATTTTCTTTTAGGGCCCAGGATGGATTTTTCAGGCTTCGGCAACTTTGATGTTGATTTTAGTTACCGGCAAAAAGAAACGGACTCCTATTTCCTGACATCCCAAAATCCTGCCCGCAAGAACAAGATGGAGACTTTCGGTTGGACGCCTAAATACATCCTGGCGCACAGCCTTTTTGGCCGCAACAATAAGTTGATTGCCGGCATGGATTATTACAGGGTCCTCTATGATTCAAACCAGTATCTTTACAACGACGACTCCATACTAAGGGAGGTCACGGGCATCACTAAAACTTCCCTGGGCGCATATTTTCAGGATGAACTCTCCCTATTGAGCCAACTGGTATGTGTGGCCGGCTATCGCTATGAAGGCGCCCGTTACACGTTTGGCTACCATGATTTCAGTACCGATCCCGGGCATCCCTATCCGGACCAGAACAAGAAAGTAAAATTCAGGATGCGTGCCTTTAACAGCGGTATTGTGTATAACTATCAGGATAACGGCAGCGCTTTTTTTAATGCAAGCAAGAGTTTCCGTTTCCCCGAAGTGGATGAATTTATTTTTCAGGACCAAAATTTCCAACAGCAGCTGAACACGGACTTAAAGCCCCAATCCGCGGTTAATTACCAAGTAGGCCTTCGGCACATGTTCGGGAAACAGCTAAGAGCAGGCATTTCTCTGTTCAGGATGAATGTAAAGAATGAGCTTTATTACAACCCCAATGGCGGGCCGTGGGGATTCGGCCAGAACGAAAATTATGGCAAGACGGTCCATGAAGGCGCTGAATCTTCATTAGACGTCAAATTGAACGACTGGGCTAACCTTTTCCTCAATTACTCTCTTACGAAGGCCTATTTTAAGGACGGCATATACGATAAGAACAAAGTACCGATGGTGCCGCGCCACAAAGGAAGCGTCGGCTTGAGGCTGTATCTACCGAGGAACTTTACTTTTAATATGACAGGTATTTATGTGGGCAAGAGGTATTTCATTAATGATACCCCAAACGCTTTCTCAGAGCTCAATGGATACATGGTTGCCGATATGAATATCTCTTGGAATTGTAAAGACTTGACGCTTACCTTCGGTATTAATAATGTCTTTGATAAAGAATATTCGGAATTTGGCGTTTACGGCTTTGACAGCAGCACATTCCTTATGGACAAAGCGTATTACCCAAGCCCGGGAAGAAATTTCAGCCTAAAACTTGAATACAGATTCTGAAAAAGCCCCCTGGTTGCCTGAGGCCGCCTCTTGAGCGGCCTCAGGCAACTCTAACTTTCTCTACTACAAGCTCTTACCTTAGGAGTATTTACGAAAAAATTCCCTTGACACTGTAAATTTTTGGTATTAATATAGTTAGAAACATTGGCTCCTCGCATGAGCAAATTAAGAGAAGCTTATGCTTGGAGTCATTTACAGACACTTAATAGCTGGTAAATGAGGAGGTGAGAATATGACAAAAAAGGATATCATCTTAAAGGTTTCCGATGAAACGGGCTTGAAACAGATAGACGTCAAGAAGGTCGTGCAAAAGACTCTTGATACTATGGTCGAGGCGCTTATCCGCGGAGAAAAGATAGAGTTACGAAATTTCGGCGTTTTCAAGATCAAGCAGAGAAAAAGCCGCACAGGCAGAAATCCTCGCACCAATCAGGTCATTCCCGTCCCACCGAGAAAAGTAGTGGTTTTTAAGGCTGGCTTGGAAATGAAGCAGAAAGTGAAATAACTGCCCTCACCGCTTGACAAAAAAGATTTATATGTACAAAAGAGTAGCCGGGACAAAAGATATTTTGCCAGAAGAGGCTTTATTTTGGCAAAAAATTGAAGAGGCAAGCCGTCCTATTTTCTCTCTTTACAATTACAGAGAAATCCGACCGCCCTTGCTGGAAGACGCGTCTTTATTCAACCGCTCCCTGGGTCAATCCTCAGAGATTGTCCAGAAGCAGATGTTCCTCATAAAGAATAAGGAAGAAACGTATGCCTTGAGGCCTGAGGGAACTGCCTCGATTGTGCGCGTTTATCTGGAAAATCATCTGGACAAAGCCTCCAGCTTTGCAAAATTTTATTACCTGGGCCCTATGTTTAGGCTGGAGAGGCCGCAAAAGGGGAGGTTAAGGCAGTTTCATCATGTCGGCTGCGAGGCCATCGGCTCTCAGGAGCCGGAAGTGGATGTGGAAGTGATTAGTTTAGCTAAAAGGCTGCTGCATGCATTTTCTATCAGCGGTTACACCATAAAGCTAAACAGTTTGGGTTGCGCAAAGGATAAAAAGGAATTGAGTTCAATCCTGCATAAGGGGCTCAAGGATAAAATAGTTGAGTTGTGCGACGATTGTCAAAAAAGATTCAAGGTCAACGCATTAAGGATCCTGGATTGCAAGAACGAAGAATGCCTCGAGGTGGTTAAGAAATTAGGCATCGGGGATTCTCACCTTTGCCCGGACTGCCTTAAGCATTTTCAAAAGGTAAAAGAGGGGCTGGATTCATTAGATGTTTCTTATTCTGTCATTCCCTATCTCGTGCGCGGCCTGGATTATTATACGCGCACGGTCTTCGAGATTGCGCACAAGGACTTAGGGGCCCAGGATGCACTGGGTGCCGGCGGCAGATACGACAATCTGGTTAAAGAGTTGGGAGGCCCGGACCTTGGGGCAGTCGGATTTGCCTTTGGAATAGAAAGGCTGCTATTAGTTCGAAGTGCCAAGGCCGAAGCGGAAAGTAAGGGCCTGGTTTATTTGATAACCCTGGGCGAGGAAGCTAAAAGTGAGGGGTTAAAAATACTGGAAGGCTTGCGTAAAAAAAGTATCGCCTGCGATACGGATTATGAAAGCAAGTCCTTGAAAGGCGCTATGCGCAAGGCCCATGATTTAGGCGCGAAGTCCGTTCTTATTTTAGGAGATGACGAACTGAAGAAAGCTGTCGTGACGGTAAAAGACATGGCCTCAGGAGAACAGAAGGAAGTGAGCGTCGAAAACCTGGCAGGCGCCCTATGTTAAGAACTCATACTTGCGGCGAGCTGAACGCCAAAGATATCGGAAAAGAGGCAATCCTATGCGGCTGGGTGGCTTCGCGCCGGGACCACGGCAAGATTATTTTTATCGATATCCGTGACCGGTATGGCTTAACGCAGGTCGTCTTCACCCCCAATGACGCAGGCGAAGGTTACGCTGTTTCCCAGGATTTAAGGAGTGAATTCGTCATCAAGGTGAGCGGCAAAGTCAACCCCAGGCCCAAGGGGACGGTCAATCCCAAGCTTGGCACTGGGGAAGTGGAACTTCTGGCGCAAAATTTAGAAATCTTGAACGCCAGCCTTACCCCGCCGTTTGAGGTCCTGGATGACCTGGATGTCACCGAAGAGATGCGGTTTAAATACCGCTACCTGGACATGAGAAGAAGGAAGGTGTTGAATAATTTTCTTTTAAGGAGCACTCTCCTGACGTTAATACGGAATTTCCTCGCTCAGCACGATTTTGTTGAATGTGAGACCCCCATCCTGACTAAATCCACGCCTGAAGGGGCCAGGGATTACCTGGTGCCTTCCCGGCTCAATCCGGGCCAGTTTTATGCCCTGCCTCAATCTCCTCAGCTATTCAAGCAGATCCTGATGGTGGCCGGCCTTGAAAAATATTACCAAATCGCCAAATGTTTCCGCGATGAAGACTTGCGCGCTGACCGCCAGCCGGAATTCACGCAGTTGGATATGGAGATGTCTTTTGTGGATGAAGAAGATGTTTTTAGCCTGACGGAGCAATTGATGCAATTGTTGGCCAAAGAGTTAAAAGGCGTCAGTATTCAGATACCGTTTCAACGCATCAAATTTGAGGATGCGATAAAGAAGTTCGGCTCGGATAAGCCGGATTTGAGGAAAGAGCTCGCCTGTGATTTTGCTTTTTGCTGGATTGTGGATTTCCCGCTCTTTAAATATAACGAAGAGGAGAAGCGCTGGGAGAGTGAGCACCATCCTTTTACCTCACCGGCGAAGGCACATCTGGATATCCTGGAAAAAACTCCTGAAAAAGTCAAATCGCGTTCTTACGACCTGGTGCTCAATGGCGTTGAGATCGGCTCAGGCTCCATCAGGATCCACGAACAGTCACTGCAGGAAAAAATTTTTAAAATCATCGGCATGAACAAGGAAGAGGCGCAAAAGCGCTTTGGGTTTCTTTTAGAGGCCTTTCAGTACGGAGCGCCACCCCATGGGGGGATCGCTTTTGGCCTGGACAGGCTGTTATCCATTTTTGTAGGCGAGGAAAGCATCAGGGAAGTCATCGCCTTTCCTAAGACGAGCGCAGGAGTCTGCCCTTTGACTCTAGCGCCTTCAGAAGTAGATGAAAAGCAGTTAAACGAATTAGGGTTGACCGTGAGGAGGAAGGTAAAACCTTAAGTAATCAGAAGGAGGAGCAAGATGGCAAAGAAGTATTTGTACGGACTGTTAGGTTTAAGCGTTTTGTTGTCGGGTTGCACGGTGAGGACGTATCCTATGGTACGGGACAGGGTGGATCAGGATTTGTCCGCCGGTAACCGCGGGTATCTTCAGGGCAAAGCTCCGGCTGAGGCCAAAGACAGAAAAACGAAGCGAACCACACACGTGGTTGAAATCGAAATGACTTCTCCCGTTAAGATTGAAAAGGGTAAAAGAGAACCGGTTGCCAAGCCTTCGGCCTACGCCACCCCATCACATGAGATGCAAAGAGACGAAAGTTATATGATGGAAAGAGCAGCCCCGGCGTTGGTAGAACCCTCGGTTACTTTCGAAAAGTATACCGTTCAAAAAGGAGATACGTTACAGAAAATCTCGCAAAAATATTTCGGCACCACCAAGAAATGGACGAAGATTTACCAGGCCAATAAGGATGCCTTAAAAGGCCCGGATAAGATTTACGTGGGGCAGGTTTTGAATATCCCCGTGGATGGCGGCACAATGCCGAAGAAGATTAAATAAGTGGCGGCATGGAGAAAATTATCAGGTTAGAGACGTTCCAGGAGGCGCGTAACCTTTTCGGGTTACATGATGAGAATCTCACGACCCTGGAAAAAGAATTTAAGGTCAAGCTGCATGCGCGCGGCGAAGATTTAAAGGTCAGCGGCACCGCCACCAACATAAAAAAGGCCTCCCGGCTCATTGAATACATCCTGGATGCGTATCGCAGGAGTCAGACAGACCTGGGACGAAAGGACCTGGCTTACCTGATATCCGATTTTAAAAAGTCAGGCAAGAAAATCGCTAAAGCGCCTGTGAATAGCCAGTCCATCATGCGTTCTTCCAGCGGCAAGCAGGTGGGCCCAAGGACAAATGGCCAGCGCGAATACGTAGAGGCCATTAGGAGATTCGACATCGTCTTTGGCATCGGGCCAGCCGGAACCGGCAAGACATATCTAGCCATGGCTTGCGCTGTGGAAGCGCTTAAAAAGCAGGAGGTGCGCCGTATCATCCTGACGCGGCCGGCCATCGAAGCGGGTGAGTCTTTAGGGTTTCTCCCCGGGGATATGTATGAAAAGATATCCCCGTATTTACGCCCCCTGTATGACGCGCTTTACGACATGATGGAAGCCGAGCGCATTGAGAAACACCTGGAGACCGGGATTATCGAAGTGGCGCCTTTGGCCTACATGAGGGGCCGCACACTCAACGATGCCTTCATCATCCTGGATGAGGCGCAGAATTGCACGGCCGAGCAGATGAAGATGTTCCTGACGCGCCTGGGGTTTGATTCCAAGGCCGTGATCACCGGAGATATCACGCAGAGCGATCTGCCCGACGGAAAGCCGATCGGCCTGCTGCAGGCGCAGGATGTCTTGAAGCCTATCGAAGGCATCCACTTTACGTATTTTAGCGGCACGGACGTGGTCCGGCACGCGCTTGTCCAGAGGATTATCGAGGCCTATGATAAAAATAACCGATAAAATCAAGATTAAAATCAACATAAAGCAAAAAAGGGTTTTAATCGCCTTCTGGATCTCCCTGACTTTTTTCATGGGATACATCAATGATGTGAACCTGGTGGTCCCGCTCTTTTTGGTCTGTCTCTACGCCTACTTCAAATTCAGAAAACTTAAAACTAGGCTCATGCATTTGCTCTTTATGTTCCTGATTACTTTCGTGAGCAGTTTTTTTATTATCAAAGAAGGCCTGCCTCTTTACCTGCACTCTTTCTCTGCCATCCCGATGCTGGCGGCGCTCCTGTTTAATAATCTTGAGATCGCTTTACTGTTGGTTCTTGGGACAGCCGTGTCCGTGGCTTCCCTGGAAGGCAGTGGCCAGTCGCTGCAATTGGCCATTCTTTTTTTAGTCGGCGGCATCTTCCCCAGCCTCCTGGTGATGGGCTCGCGCAAACGCACGACGATTATCCGCGCAGGGCTTTTGGTGGGGATAGCCTGTGCGCTTTCTTTGCTTTTCATGCAGGATTTTGCGTTTTATCAGCCAAAGAGGTATCTGTTTCTCGTCTTAAACGGGATCATCTCAAGCGGTGTCGTGTTGCTGTTGCTGCCGGTCTTTGAATATCTTTTTCAAATCGTGACCAATATCAGTTTGCTTGAGCTGGCCGATTTTCAGCATCCGCTCCTGCAGCGCATGGTGCTGGAGGCGCCTGGCACGTATCACCATAGCCTCGTGGTGGGTAACCTATCGGATTCAGCCTGCGAGGCAGTGGGCGCGAATTCGCTGCTGGCCCGTATCGGCGCTTATTATCACGATATAGGAAAACTCCAGAAGCCGAATTATTTCAGCGAGAACATGGATATCTCAAGCAGCAAACATGATGCGCTGGCTCCCTCCATGAGCAAGCTCATCATCATGAACCACGTTAAAGAGGGTGTGGAGTTGGCTAAAAAACACAAACTGAAGCCTCCGCTTATCGATTTTATCCAGTCTCATCACGCCAACAGCCTGGTGTTTTATTTTTATCAGCGAGCCCTTGAAAAACTTGAGGAAGACCAGGAGGTCCAGGAGGAGGGTTTCCGATATCCGGGCCCAAAACCCCATACCAAGGAAACAGCTATCGTGATGCTGGCGGATTCCGTAGAGGCGGCCACGCGCGCTTTGAAGGACGCGGGCCCTAAGAAGATTGAAGAGGTGGTGCATAAGATCATCAACAATAAATTCATCGACGGCCAGCTCGACGAATGTGACCTGACGCTTAAAGATTTAGAGAAAATCTCGGCCGTCTTCATCCGTATCTTAAGCGGCATCTACCACAGCCGCGTCACCTATCCCGAAGACGTCAAAAGTGAAAGTAATCATAAAAAACCATCAAAAGAAAATCCCGCTCCATCCGAAAAGGATAAAACAGGCAATCCTTAAGGCCCTATCGTCAGAGTCGATTAAGAGACCAGGCGAAATCACCGTTTGTTTCGTAAGTGACTTAACCATCCGTAAGATGAATTTGAGGTTTCTTGGCAAGGATCAGCCGACGGACGTGCTGGCCTTTGACAGTGGAGAGATCGCGGTATCTACCGATGCAGCCATCCGCCATGCCAAGATTTTCGGGACGTCCCCCCTGTATGAACTTTATCTGTACGTCGTGCACGGCCTCCTGCATATCCTCGGTTACCAGGACAGGACAAGGAAGCAAAGGGAGCACATGCAAGAGAAAGCCGAAAATATCCTGAGAGCGTTAAGCCTATGTCCATTCACAAAACAGAAGCGATCGTCTTAAACAGAAGGGATTTTCGCGAGACCTCTCTGATTGCGCATTTTTATTCGCGGGACTTCGGGAAGCTCAGCGGCCTCTTAAAGGGGATCCGTACAGAGCCGGCTAAATTTGCCAGCACCCTGGAGCCATTCTCCCACAACGAAATTATTTTCTATAAAAAAAGGAACTCGGAATTGCACCTGGTGTCCCAGGCAGACCTGAGAGAGGACTTCGATGAGATCAAGAGGGATATTTCCAAGGTCAGCATAGCTAGCCTCATGATGGAACTTTTGGGAGCGGTGATGGCCGTGGAAGATAAGAATGAGGAAGTCTTTGATCTCACCCTGAACTGTCTGCAGGAGCTTAAAAACACCGTAAACCCCGAGAAGATCATGACGATTTACAAGATAAAGATGCTGGCGCTCTCTGGGTTTAAGCCTCATCTTGATTCGTGCATCTCATGCAAGGACAGGGTTTCGGGCCCGTCGAAATTCAGCCTTACGCTCGGCGGCCTGCTTTGCCCCAGGTGTTTTAAGAAGGATATGACCAGCCGGCATATTTTTCGGGGGACGGTGGCCTCCATTTTGCATATCGAAAGAAATGAATTCAGGAATACGCTGAACCTCGGGATGAACCCCCAGATCAAAAAAGAACTGGAGGTCATCTTGAACGCCTTTTTGAATTATCATTTGGAAAAGGAACTGAAGTCCCAAAAAGTCTTGAATAAATTAGCCGCGGCAGTATAGGAGGTCATTATGAAAATAGTGATAGTCGGTCCGGGAGCCATGGGAAGTCTATTTGCCGCCTTTTTGTCGAAATCCAAGGAAGACGTCTGGATTCTGGATAAGAGCAAGGAGAGGGCCGCCCAGATTCATCAGAATGGCATTTCTCTCGAAGGCGTTTCCGGAAACTGGCATGCAGCAGTAAAAGCCACCAGTGAGGCCAAAGAGATAGGCGAGGCGGATTTAGTCCTTGTCTGCGTAAAGTCTTATGATACAAAACAGGCGGCCGTACGCCTGAAGCCCCTGGTGGGAGAAAATACGAGCGTTCTCACGCTTCAAAACGGCATCGGTAATATTGAAATAATCGGTGAGGTCGTGGGCAGCGATAAAGTCATCGGCGGGGTAACAAATGAGGGCGCAACACTCCTTGAGACGGGCCGCATCCGTCACGCCGGGAAGGGTGAGACGGTGGTGGGGCGCATCGACGGAAGGATTCCCGTGCAGCTGCGTTCTATCCGGGAGGTTTTCAACAAGGTAGGATTTGCCACAAGAATATCCCGCGATATCAAGGGCCTCTTATGGTCTAAGCTTATCATCAATGCGGGCATCAATGCTCTTACGGCTATCACGCGTTTAAATAACGGAAGGCTGGTTGAGTTCGAGGGGACGCGCAAGGTCCTTAGAGACGCGGTTACAGAAGCTGTGCGCATCGCCAAAAGGAAAAGGATAAAGCTCATCTATGACGACCCCCTGGCCAAGGTGGAGGCGGTGTGCGAAGCTACCAGCGGTAATGTATCCAGCATGCTGCAGGACGTCTTGAGGAAAAAGCGCACGGAGATCGATTATATCAATGGAGTGATTGTGCGCCAGGCCCAAGAGTTAGGTATTCCGACTCCGGTCAATTCTGCCTTGGTCGATCTGGTAAAGACCATCGAGGCCACCCACAATCTCTCCCTCTAACCCCCCCACCACCCAAAGCAGCTTTCCGAACAAAATTAGAAACGGCCTGAGAACAAAATTAGAAACGTTTTGAAAGAAGGAGAAGATGGGGAATTTGGAGGTGGCGAAGATTTTCAGGGATATCGCGAAAATCCTAGAGATTAAAGAGGATAACCCTTTCAGGATCCGCGCCTACGAACGGGCTGCGCAGAACATTGAAGGCCTGTCCGAAGATTTAGGAGAATTTGTGCGAAAGGACACGCTTCTTGAAATTCCCGGGATTGGCAAAGACCTGCAAAGAAAAATCAAAGAGTTCCTCGCCACCGGACGGTTGAAATTTTACGAAGACCTCAAAAAAAACATCCCCGAAGGCCTCCTGGAAATTGAAAGCATCCCATCCCTTGGCCCCAAGACTACCAAGTTACTTTACGAGAAATTAAAAATAAAAAGCCTCGCCGATTTAGAGAAAGCCATTGCCAGGAAGAAGCTCAAGGGGATTTTTGGCATTAAGGAAAAGACCATAGAGAATATTCAGAAAGGCATTGCCGTGATTAAGAGGGGCAAGGAGCGAATGACTCTGGCACAGGCCACGGCCGTAGCAGTTGAGTTTACCGCCGAACTAAAAAAATTGCCCGAGGTCAAAAAAATGGCTTTTGCAGGGAGCCTTCGCAGGCAAAAGGAGACTGTGCGCGATGTGGATATCCTGGTGATTTCCGATAAACCCACAAAAGTGATGAGCGCCTTTACCAAAATACCTTCCGTAAAAGATATCCTGGCAGAAGGAGAAACAAAATCCTCGGTGCGCACGAAAAGCGACGTGCAGGTGGACTGCAGAGTCGTTGAGCCGAAATCCTTCGGCGCTGCCCTTCTGTATTTTACCGGTTCAAAGAACTTCAATATCAAATTAAGGCAGCTGGCTATCCGAAAAAATCTTAAGGTCAACGAGTACGGGATATTCAGGAAGCATTCATTTGTTGCAGGCAGAACCGAAGAAGAGATCTTCAAGAAGCTGAATCTGGAGTACGTGGAGCCAGAGATGAGAGAGGATAACGGCGAGATCGAACTTGCGCTCAAAAATAATCTGCCCAAATTGATCGCGCTAAAGGATCTCAAGGGTGACCTGCACACACACTCCAGGTGGTCTGACGGTAATAATCCAATCGAAGAGATGGCCCGGGCTGCCCAGGAATTCGGATATAGCTATATCGCCATCACGGACCATTCGCAAAGCCTGCGGGTGGCCAACGGTTTAAAGGTAGCGGAATTAAAAAAGAAAAAACAGGAAATAGAAAAACTCAATAAGAGGCTAAAAAATTTCAGGGTCCTTTACGGCACCGAGGCCGATATTGATTCCGACGGAAAAATAGATTACAAGGATGGCGTTCTTAAAGAGTTCGATATCGTGGTGGCAGCCATCCATACGGGATTTAAGCAATCCAGTGCGCAACTGACCCGCCGGCTTGTGGCTGCCTGCAAAAATAAACATGTGCATATTATAGCGCATCTGACCGGCAGGCTCTGGGGTGTGCGCGACCCTTATGCAATCGACTTCGAAGAGGTCTTAAAAGCTGCCAGGGATACGAACACGCATCTGGAAATCAACGCCTTTCCTCAGCGCCTGGACCTTAATGACCTGCACGCCCGCCGCGCCAAGGAATCCGGTGTAAAATTAGCCATCAGCACGGATTCCCACGAGACATCGCAGTTATCCGTCATCCAGTTTGGTTTGGCTGTGGCCCGCCGTGCCTGGTTGAGTAAGGAAGATGTTATCAATACTCTATCCGTTGAAAACTTGCTGAAGGAGATCAAAAAATAATATGAAGGCGCTATTCTGGACTTGGATATTGGGATTTGGAATTTTGGCCAGCGGTTGCCAGCCCTCGCAGCCGCTTTATAAAGAACGCCGCTTGAGCATGGGTACGTTCGTCCAGGTTATGGCGAAAAATAAAGAAGCCGCAGAAATCGTCTTTAAGGAATTACAACGGATAGAGGACCTGCTGAGTAAATACAAACCAGAAAGCGAAGTCTCGCGCTTGAACGAAGCGAGGGAATTAAAAGTGAGTGACGAGACCTTTTACGTGATAAAAAAAGCCGTGGCCTTCTGGCAGGCAAGCCGTGGCGCCTTTGATATCACCGTAGGCCCCTTGATGGATTTGTGGGGGTTTACGACCGGAGAATTGACCGTCCCTGACCATGACCAGATTGCCAAGTCTTTGAAAGGAGTCGGCTCTAATAAAATTTATATGAATAAAACCGATAATGTGATAAAATTTCTAAATTCAGGAATGAAAATCGACCTGGGAGGCATCGGCAAGGGGTATGCCATAGATTGCGCCGTAAAAAAATTAGAACAGTCAAAGTTCGACACTTGCCTGATCAATGTCGGTGGTAATGTATACGGCATGGGAAAAAAATTCGGGCAGTCCTGGAGGGTGGCCATCCAAAACCCAAACCAACCCGGAACAGTAGAACAGTTTAATCTGACAAACCAGTGCGTGGCGACTGCGGGAGCTTATGAGCAAGGCGGCCATATCATGGACCCCAGGACCGGTTATCCGGCGGATGCGGGTTTAAGTTCTGTAACGATCATCGCTCCCGATTGTCTGACCGCAGACGCCCTGTCCACAGCGATTTTTGTTTTGGGGAAAGAGAAGGGTGAGGCCCTGCTCAAGAAATTTCCCAACGTCAAAGCGCGACTCATCGAGAAAGAAGATTAAGCGTGTTTAAAGTCTTAAGAAACAAAGAACTAGCAAAAGAAGTCACGCAGATCACCATTGATGCGCCTGTGATTGCTGCTAAGGCACAAGCCGGCCAGTTTGTGGTTGTCATATTGGATGAGCAGGGTGAGCGTATCCCTCTAACCTTAGCGGATTGGGATAAGGAAAAAGGGACAATCACCTTGATCGTGCAAAAGGTGGGATTTACCACAAAAAGATTAGGCGGCCTTCATCCGGGAGATTCAATCGCCCATCTCCTGGGGCCACTGGGCCATCCCACGGAAATTGAGAAGATCGGCGAGGTTTATTGCATCGGTGGAGGCGTAGGGATTGCTGAGGTTTATCCGGTTTCCCGCGCCTTTAAGCAGGCAGGCAACCGGGTCACCGGAATCATCGGAGCGCGCCATAAGGATCTGATTATTTTAGAGAAGGAAATGCAGGAGATTTGTGATGAGTTGTTTATCACGACGGATGACGGCTCCTGTGGCCGCAAAGGCCTGGTGACGGATGTCCTCAATGACCTTTTCAAGGTCATTGAGGAATCCACGCACACAAAATATCCGGCGCTGGTGTATGCGATAGGCCCTGTGCCCATGATGAAAGCCGTTGCCGAATTGACGCGCGACCAAAAGACAAAGACAATCGTCAGCCTCAATCCTATCATGGTGGATGCTACGGGCATGTGCGGCGCCTGCCGCTGCACCGTAGGCGGGAAAACGGTTTTTGGCTGCGTGGAAGGGCCGGATTTTGACGCGCACCAGGTGGATTTCGAAGAACTCACTCAACGCTTAAAAACATTCAAACAGGAAGAGGACAAGGCACATGAAAAATACCCTGCGTAAACGGATAGATATATTCGCCCTTTTCTTGCCCGAGATCAAAGAGCTGATCGAAAAAAGGGATTTTAACGGCTTGAAGGTTTGCCTCAAGAACATCCGTTCCATTGACCTCTCGCAGGGATGGAAAACTCTGGGACCCTCCGAAAAAATCATCATCTTCAAATTACTCAGCTCGAAAAAAGCCGTTGAGACTTTTGAAAACCTGAAATTTCCCGAACAGGAATTTATTTTGAACAACCTCGCCAACACCGAACAGGCCCAGATCATCAATGAGATGTCTCCGGATGAAAGGGCAGACCTCTTCCAGGACCTCCCGAAAAAGGCATCCAAAAAACTCTTTAACCTGGTCAGCAAAGAAGAGGCAATGGATTTAAGAAAACTTTTGGTTTACAAAGAAGATACGGCCGGCAGCCTCATGACCACTGAGTTCGTGGAATTGAAGAAGGATATGACCGCCCGCCAGGCCCTGCTTTTTATTCAGGAAAATCTACGCGCCGAAGACCGCGAGAACATCTATTCGGTGTTTGTCACGGATGAATTCCATAAGCTGATAGGTATGGTGTCTCTGCAGGACCTCATCAAAGCTCCGCCGGACATCGCCGTCAAAGAAATCATGGAAGGAGCCGACATCATCAAGATCGACGCTGAGACGGATATCGATGAGGTGGCGAACTGGTTTAAGGTCTATGACTTGCTGGATGCGCCTGTGGTGGATAAGGAAAACGCGCTGCTGGGCATCATCACCATCGATGATATCGTCGATCTGATGGAAAAGGAGACGACCAAAGAAATTTACGAGATCGGTAAGATGGATGCCAAGGGTGGCGAGATCATCAGCTATGCCCAGGCCAGTGCCTTTGAGTTGGTGAAAAGGCGCGCCGGGTGGCTGGTCCTGCTGCTCATATTTGACTTTTTAACCGGTACCGTATTAAAAAACTTTGAACACACCTTAAGTTCCGTAGTCGCCCTGGCCTTTTTCATCCCTATGCTGCTGGATACGGGAGGCAATGCCGGCAATCAAACATCCATCACCATTATCAGAGGACTAGCCACGGGTGATGTTAATTTCAAAAACGTCTTTCGCGTCATCAAGCTTGAATTCAGCGCTGCTCTTATGATGGGCCTGATTGTGGGGACCGTTGCTTTTGGCAGGGCCTTTCTTTTGCAAAGGGATTTTCTCCTCGCAACCTCTGTTGCCATCACCATGGTACTTATCGCGATTCTTGCCATATCCACAGGTATCTTTCTGCCGCTTTTTTCCAAAAAAATCGGCCTGGACCCGGCGGTCTTAGCCGGGCCCATCACCACGAGTGTCGTCGATGTTCTAGGCCTGATTATCTATTTTAAGGTCGCTCAGTATTTTATGCCTATTTTAAGGTTTTAGCCTAAAAGAATGCGCGAAAACGTGCCCCGACAAGACGCTAAGGAAAGGATTAAGAATTTTCTGGAAGTGGCGCTTGGGTATTCCGCAGAACAGGCGCAAAAAGAAGCGAGCCGCTGCCTGCAATGCAAAGACCCTGTTTGCGTTAAGGGATGCCCTGTTGAGATCGATATCCCTGCTTTTATTAAATTAATCAAAGAAGGACACCGCAAGGAAGCCCTGGAAAATATAAAAGAGAAAAATAATTTGCCCGCTGTATGCGGCCGCGTCTGTCCTCAGGAGGATCAGTGCGAGGCGGCGTGTGTCTTGAATAAAAAGCAGACACCTATTAACATTGGGGCGCTTGAGCGATTCGCAGCGGACGCGGCAGTTCAAAGCTCAGAGTTCAAAGTTCAGAGTAAAAATATAAAACCAAATTCCGTAAAGGTGGCGGTGGTGGGCAGCGGCCCGGCAGGCCTCACCTGCGCCGCAGACCTGGCCAAGATGGGTTACCAGGTGACCCTGTTTGAATCCCTGCATATTGCAGGAGGCGTGCTGGTCTATGGGATTCCTGAGTTCCGGTTACCCAAAAAAATCGTCGGGAATGAAATCGCCTATATCCAAAGCCTGGGTGTGAATATAGAAACCAATACACTTATCGGCCGGACGTTCACGCTGGAGGAATTGTTTCTTAGGGGCTTTAAGGCGGTTTTTCTGGCTGTGGGAGCGGGCCTGCCGCAGTTCTTAGGGATACCAGGTGAAAACCTAAGCCGCGTTTACTCTGCTAACGAATTCCTGACGCGCGTGAATCTGATGAAAGGCAACAGATTTCCCGAATATGCCACGCCGCTTTCTATCGGCAAAACAGTCGCTGTTATCGGCGGTGGTAATGTGGCCCTGGATTGCGCGAGGGTCTCCTTAAGATTAGGCAAGGCCGTCACTCTCGTTTACCGGCGCACAGAGGCCGAGATGCCGGCGCGCGACGAGGAAGTCGAGAATGCCAAAGAGGAAGGGATCATCTTCCAATTCCTGACCCAGCCCGTAAAGGTCATGGGGGATGAAAAAGGATTTGTAAAGGGCCTGGAGTGTATTAAAATGGTGTTAGGCGAGCCTGATGAATCCGGAAGAAGACGGCCTGTGCCTGTGGAGGATTCAAATTTTGTGTTGGACGTGGATACGGCCATTGTGGCCATCGGCCAGAGCCCTAATCCTTTGTTATCCAAAGTCAGCGCAGGGCTCAAGACGAACAAAGACGGTACCGTGGCCGTGGATAAAAGCTTTATGACTTCTATCAAAGGCGTCTTTGCCGGCGGGGATATCATCACGGGGGCCGATACCGTAATTTCTGCTATGGGCGTCGGGAAAAAAGCGGCCCGGGCTATTGACGCATATTTAAAATGACAGTCAAAGAGATAATAGAGCTGAAAAATAAACGAAAAATCACGATGCTGACGGCCTATGATTTTCCGCTTGGGCTCCTAGTGGACAGGGCTGGCATTGATATCATCTTGGTGGGGGATTCCCTGGCTAATGTTGTCTTAGGGCTTGATTCAACCACCAAGGTGGGGATGACAGAGATGCTCCATCATGCCAAGGCCGTCACGCGGGCTGTAAAGAGCGCGCTTGTCATCGGGGATATGCCTTATGAGTCCTATCAGGTGAATCCGCACGAAGCGCTTAAAAATGCGAAAAGA
Source organism: Candidatus Omnitrophota bacterium (assembly GCA_043798795.1). GTDB lineage: Bacteria > Omnitrophota > Gorgyraeia > Gygaellales > Profunditerraquicolaceae > JBDRKE01. The sequence continues at coordinate 2,479 of JAZDOJ010000002.1, read as the reverse complement.
TTTTTGGATGAGGCGAAGTGCCACTGCGTGAAATTGGAATGGTTTGACAAATGCCTTGAGGTTACCGAAGAGATACTTGAATCAGGCATAGCGGTGATGGGCCATATCGGACTGACGCCTCAAACCGCAGAACAGTTGGGAGGTTTCAAGGTGCAAGGCAAGGATGCCGAAGCAGCCGGGCGCCTGATAGAGCAGGCGCTTAGCCTTGAGAAGCTCGGCTGTTTTTCCATCGTGCTGGAGTGCGTTCCGGAAAAAATTGCAAAAATCATCACCGAGAAATTAAAGATTCCCACCATCGGCATCGGCGCCGGCATCCATTGCGACGGCCAGGTGCTGGTCACGCATGATATGCTGGGGCTATTCGAACGCTTCACGCCGAAGTTCGTCAAAAAATATGTTAACCTGTCTCCCATGATCCTTCAGGCATTAGAGCAATTTAAAACAGAGGTCCAGGAAGGAAGATTTCCCACGCCCCAGCATAGCTTTATTATTAAGGAAGAGGAACTGAAGAAATTAAAGCAATGAAAAAGAAGCCGTTTAAGATTAAGCTTATTCTGTTTGTTTTGCTGGCGTGTGCGGTTTGGTTTGTAGCCAAGTTCGCCGGCCATGCTTTCTTAAGGCTGTATGTGGAAGCCGGTATCGGCTCCTGCCGCAAGATTCCTATCCTGTGCGCGGTGCCCAGCGAAACCATTATTAATCCTGGCATCGACGATAAATTCGTTGATTCCTTGATTCCCTATAAGTCCCCCAAAATGGACATCGCCCTGCCCAAAGAATTTTCAGTGACGCAGGAAGCCATCAAGAAGGTCTATTACAAAAGGAAGAAACGGTCTTCAGGAGAAAAAGCCGTGTATCTGCTTTATAAACCCCCTGATTTTTTTGTGGGTCTTTATCCCCGGTTAAAGAAGCAGGGGGTAGGAGACGACTATGAATTTATCCGGCGCATCATGCACGCGAATCTTAGCCAGATTAATAACGTTACCGATGCCTTTTTTGTCATCATGAAAGGGATCTTTACCCCTGACCTGGGAAACCAGAAGAACGTCAAGATGGTGGAGTTCCAGTTCGCAGACAAGAGAGGATTCATCAATTACAGCCTTTCCAACACTGCTTTTGATTGCAACGTCATCAGCGAAAAGGGAAGTTTTTTTAAGGTCTATATAAAGGATGAGGAGGCCAGCCTTGACCTGGTTAAAGTGCTGGCGATTATCAACACTTTGACAAATGTTGATTAAGGCTTGACATTTTATTCAAACTGCGATACATATAAAAAACCATGGCTCAAGATGTGATGGAGAAAGTTGTTTCCCTGTGCAAACGCCGGGGTTTTATTTTTCAGTCCTCTGAGATTTACGGCGGGCTGAGTAATGCCTGGGATTACGGCCCCTTTGGCGTGGAACTGAAAAATAACGTAAAGGCAGCCTGGTGGAAATCCGTGGTCTACGAGCGCGACGATATCTTCGGGATGGATGCCGCTATCCTTATGCATCCGAAAGTATGGGAGGCTTCAGGCCACGTGGAGAGTTTCTTTGACCTCAAGAGCGACTGCAAATCCTGCAAGAAGCGTTTTAAGGCCGCGGATTTAAAAGATAGGAATAAGTGTCCGGAATGCGGTGGCGTGTTAACCGAAAGCCGCCCCTTTAACCTGATGTTTCAGACGCACCAGGGGCCGGTGGAAGACGCCGGAAACCTGATTTATCTAAGGCCCGAAACCGCTCAAGGGATGTTCGTCAATTTTTTGAATATCCTGGATTCCAAGCACCCCAAACTTCCTTTTGGCTTAGCCCAGATCGGTAAAGCCTTCCGCAATGAAATCACGCCCGGTAATTTCACTTTCAGGACGCGTGAATTCGAACAGATGGAAATTGAGTATTTTGTCAGGCCGGAGGAAGCGGATAAGAAATTAGAAGAGTGGATTGAATACCGGTATAACTGGTATCTGGGGCTGGGGATGAATAAAGCCAACCTGAGAAAACGGCCGCATGCCGAGGATGAGCTGGCGCATTATGCCAAAGCCTGCACGGATATCGAATATAATTTTCCTTTCGGGTGGAGTGAACTGGAGGGGATTGCCAACCGCACGGACTTTGACTTAAGGCAGCATGCAAAAGAAAGCGGCAGGGATTTGCAGTATTTCGATGATATCAAAAAGGAAAGGTTTTTTCCATTTATTATCGAGCCTTCCGGCGGGGTAGATAGGAGCGTTCTGGCGTTCTTAACGGATGCCTATCATGAGGAAAAAGTCAAGGATGACACGCGCGTGGTGTTGAAATTGCATAAGGAACTGGCTCCTGTCAAGGTGGCAGTGCTGCCACTTTTGAGGAACCGTCCGGAAATCGTGGAGATGGCCAAAAAAATCGCCCAGGATTTAAAAAAGTCTTTTGTCACGGTCTATGACGACACCGGCTCCATCGGCAAACTCTACCGCCGTCAGGATGAAGTGGGCACTCTTTATTGCGTTACGGTGGATGTGCAATCG
>JAZDOJ010000010.1:0-18020 GCA_043798795.1 Candidatus Omnitrophota bacterium | reverse complement strand
CAAGAGTAGAGTTATAGTCAAGGACAACTACCTTATAGACTGCATCCATTATGTTGAACTAAACCCGGTCAGGGCCAATATGGTAAAGGCAACTGGAGAGTATGCTTGGAGTAGCTACCGAGAAAGAATCTTTTCTCAGGGCGTCAACGGCAGGATGCTTGATGAACTGCATCTTTAGGCCTTAAATGGGGCACTGTCTATCTTAGGCGGGGTACAGTTTCCTGATCAGGCGGGAAAGTGTCTGTGTCTCTCATTAGTTATTGAAGTTGATTCCAAACGGTTTTTCTCAAAAAGATTGCAAGAAAAAAAGAAAACAGAAGCCCATCAAGGATAAAAGAGATAAACATGGCAGCGACACCCATCGCATTGTTAGACGACCATTCTTGAATTACAATACAGATTTTGTTAAGAATTATTGCGGTAAAAAAAGCTAGAAAAAGCATCACACCAAATTTTCTAAAACTCTTTATAAAAAAATTGGAAATTAAGATTCCGCTAGTTAAAAAAACGTAATAGATCTCTTTCTGCCAATAAATTGATTTATAATTAACTCCAACCAAGCCAAACCCGAGAAATTTGGAAAGTAGCCCAAACAAATGAAAACACAGAAAGAATCCAAAGTTTAATCCAAAAAGAATATTTATGACTAAAACAAAACCCTTGACTAACTTAGTCTCTTTAGTAATTTTAATACTATTCTCTATGTTCATTTAAAATCCTGTAAGCTTCTAAAAGTGGCTCATCTCTCCATTCGTAGCAATTATATCCATTTAATCCATATAAATTATACATAGGAGCAGTTGATTTTTCTTTAGACAAAAGCAATTGGTAAAGAATTTCAGCATATCTTTTGTTGACACTATAAGGCAAATAAAACTGATAATCCTCATTAAAATAGATTTTTCCTTCTACCGATTTGCCTAGCAGAATGTCGAATGAAAAATTACTTGGATTAAATCCTACTACTTGAGAGCCAAATTTAGAAGTTTTCACAACAATATTAGTATGAAGCACGGGAGGAAAATAATTTATAAACTTAAAACCAAGTAAAACATTATTTTCTTGATAGGAATTAATTGTTTGGCGCGCTTCATCAATTGCATAATAAGTCCCTATTCTTAAAGCGCTTGCCCAAATTCTGCTTTCATATAAAGCCATCTGTCCAAATTGCAATGAAGCCGATGAAATAGTATTGATACTGTTAAAAGCAAAGCTGGAAAAAGTTTTCCATAAATCTTGGTTAAAATCAAATAAAGAATTTGTTAAGTTATCTGTTGCACTATTCCCTGTAGGATCAATATACCTCAAGGGGTTGTTCATGCAGTAGGAGTAGCGGTTGAGGTATTGGGGATTGAAGGGCTTGGCGACGTAGTTGTCGGCTGTTATGAACCTCCCCACCTTCGGGTCGTAGTACCTGGCGCCGTAGTAGTAGAGGCCGGTGGGGTCGAGCTCCTTGCCGGTAAAGTAGTAGTTGACCCTGGTGGCGGTGTTCAGGGAAAGCTCCCCAAAGGGCCTGTATTCGGAAAGCTGTACCTGAGCGCCGCTTGCGTTGGTGATGATGTTGGATGAACCCAGGTGGTCTGAGTGGTAGTAGAGGGTGTCGGTTGAGGTCCTGGAGGCAATGCGGTTAGCCCCTAGGTAGATGTGCTTGGTTGTCAAAGAGCCGGTCTTCTCGTAGAGGTCTCCCACGTAGATGATGGAAACACCATTATAGGTCTTCTTGACCCTGAAGCCATCCGCATCATAGAGAAACTCCGCAAGCTCGCTGGTTGAGGTTGGTGTTGCAACCAGGGTCGCCGGGGTGAGCATATGAAGAAAATAGCTCTCCCCCGCACTTAAGCTGTCCGTGGGGACTAAATTCACATACGCCTGGGTGGCCTTGTTGTACCTACATATTCTATCATAATGGGTGCCTTTGACAAGGCCGGAGAGAATAAAAAAGACACTGTTTATCTTGGGCGGGGGACAGTTTCCTGATCAGGTGGGAAAATGTCTGGTATCTTTGGGTTTTTGAGAGATTTGAGGTTTTTTGTATGGTCTATTTTCTCTTTCTGAAATTATTAATAATCCAAGTTATTAATCTGTAGAGAAAATACAAGAAGCAAAGAAAACTAATTATTTTTAACAGAGATAATATGATAACAACAATTGGGGGAGCATATTTGCATGACACAAAACAAAAAATCATTCCTAAAACTATCATCAATAAAATACTTATTACAAATATTCCAGCTATCTGCTTATCAAGAATTCTTATTTGTTTCATTTCTTAAATCACTCTTCTTTCCTAAACAATTCTATCCACCAAAATAAGGGCTCAGCAATTACCCTCCTGTATATTGTGGCCCAAAGAGTATTATTCGCTGGTTGGGTCCATTCTTTCGGAGAAGAAGGCAATCCATACAGTCCTTGCAATAAATTTTTATCAGCCTCTTTGCCTTGATTCACTGACCAGCCCAAATCATGAGCTTGAAATAATACATCCATGCTATCAACAGGCTTCACAGTAAAAGTCGGATCTGTTCTAAAGGGGCCGCCATAATTACCGTAACCGGGAAGAAGTACTTCAAATGATGTCGGCCACCAACGGTCTATTTTATCATTCTTTTTTTGACTTTGTTCAATAAAAAAAGCAAAGCCGTTTTCAATTTCTCTAACTCCAAAATCAATTAAAGTAAACAAGTTTACTGGTGAATTTATGATACTGCTACTTATGAGTGGAATTATCTGAAAAATTAATTTGATATTTGAATTAGATGAAGTAAGGTCATCATATCCAGAATAAGATATGGGTTCGAATGTAACATTCCCTGTCGGGTCAATATATCTTAGCGGGTTGTTCATGCAGTAGGAATAGCGGTTGAGGTATTGGGGATTGAAGGGTTTGGCGACGTAGTTGTCCGCTGTTATGAACCTCCCCACCTTAGGGTCATAGTACCTGGCGCCGTAGTAGTAGAGTCCTGTTGGGTCCAGCTCCTTTCCGGTAAAGTAGTAGTTGACCTTGCTGGCAGTGTTCAGGGACAACTCGCCAAAGGGCTTGTATTCGCTTAGTTGCACCTGAGTGCCGCTTGCGTTGGTGACGACGTTGCTTGAGCCCAGGTGGTCGCTGTGGTAATAGAGGGTGTCAGAGGAAGTCTTGGAGGCAATCCGGTTACTCCCCAGGTAAATGTGCTTGGTTATCAAAGAGCCGTTCTTTTCGTAAAGCTCGCCAACATAAATGGTGGCAGTGCCGTTATAGGTCTTTTTGACTCTGGCGCCATCCGCATCATACACAAACTCCGCAAGCTCGGAAGTCAAAGTGGGAGTTGCAACCAGCGTGGCGCTGGTCAGCATATGGAGAAAGTAACTCTCCCCCGCAGCAAGGCTATCCGTTGGGGCCAGGTCCACGTAAGCCTGGGTCGCCTTGTTATACCGACATATTCTATCATAATGGGTGCCTTTGACAAGGACTGTTAAGGCGTCGCTTACCTTCTTGGGTGTATGGGAAGGGTATCCGAATAACTGCCAGCCGGCAACAAGGGAAATATTAGTATTGGACGCAAGCGTGGTTCCTGTAATCCTCAAGGTGCATCCGGATGGATTGGTGACGTATATCTGATATCCCCTGCCAAGCTCCATGGTGGTGAACTGGTTAAAGGTCAGGTCATTGACAAAGTTCTCATATTTTAAGGTTGCAGGATTATAACGCGAGACCTGGTCATACTGGCCGCTGATGGAGGAAAGGGCCGAGGTGATGGCACTATTAGTAACTGTAACCGGCAAAGAGATAAAATTCCAGCCGCTTGTAAGCGGGATATCTACCGTAACAGAATTACCTGAACCTGCCCTTTCGTATTTGATGAGGCGGTTGTCATAATTATAAGTCAAGGTAGAGCCATTTTTGGAAATCATGTTGCCATTCGCGTCATACGTCGCAGAAAAGCCATCTGACCCGGAGGTAACCGCGTGCGGCTTCGACCCACCCTGCCCATAACCTAAACTCACCCCCTCCTTACTAATCATGTTGCCTATGGAGTCATACTGGTAAGCCATGTTCCCATAAGCGCCATTGGCGGAAATGAGCCGGTTCAGGTTATCGTAAGCGAAATTTTGAGTCGCGGAATTCTTGTAGTCCCTGATATAGGAAATATTTCCCGCGCTATCATATATGTAATTTAAGTTCTGAAGCCCGCCGTTGTTTGTCCTTACATCCGTCAGCCTGAAATTCCGCGCATCATATGTATAATCCGTGTAAGCGCCATTGCCGTAATTGACCTTTTGCATCTGGCCGGTAGGCGCATAATCCACGTTATTCACATAGGTAGAGCTACCGATAATCTTATCTATCGCATTGGCTTGATTGTAAGTGTAATTGACTATTTCTCCGTCCGGATACTTAAGGGAAGTCACCTGGCCTGCGGCATTATAAGTCCTCTCTATCGGGTAAGAAACCCCATCAATGACCTGGGTCACCTTAATCTGCCTGCCCAGATTATCGTAATAAAAATCTTTGCGGCCAATCAAGTCGCTTATGTAACTCAACCTGCCCTTGCAAAATGCTTTTCCGGGGTCGTCATAAAAATATACGATGACTTTAGCGTCAGGATATGATTTGGCCGTAAGCCGGTTGAGCTGGTCATAGGAGAAGCTGAAGACCTGGCCCTTGCCGTCCTTTTGGCTCTTCAGGTTCCCCGCCCTGTCGTAATAGTAATACCAGGTGCCCATGTCCGGGTCCGTCATCCTGATCTTCCTGTCTGCCAGGTCGTAAATGATGCTGATGACGTTGTTTTTGGCATCGGTGATCCTGAACTCCTTCTTGTACATATAATCGCTGGAATCGTAGAAACTTCCGTCATATTTGTATTTTGTGGTATAGGTCTGGCCCTGATTGAATTCATTCTTTTGGATCAGGCGGTTATAAGCATCGTACGTAGAAGATACCTGGTAGCCGTTTTCATTGGTTTTTGTCTCTACCCAATCCGAATATTGGATTGTGCGATAGGTGAAATCAGGATTAGTGATCTGGGTGGCTCTACCAACGCAATCGTATTCCATGGATGTTTTACCCACCTCAGACCCGGGCGCGGAATAACTGGAATTTGAGGCCGCAATAAAATAAGGGTTATATTTTTCTTTGACCTTTCCCTGCGCATTAAAAGTCACCGCATCCTTGACGATCTGCCTTGCCTGGCCGCCTGAAGGATCCGGCTCTGCGTCCACTTTGGTAGCGATAAGCCGTCCCAGGCCGTCATAAAAACTGATCTCAGTCGTATAAGTGGACGGGCTGACTGTCTTTTGCCTTTTGATGACCTTGTTCGGGCAGACCGACATATCATATTCATAGGTCGTGCCGGGATATTGAGCCGTATCATTAGGCCCGATGACCTTAATCAGCCTGCCAAGAGTATCATAAACATACGTGGTTACCTGGTTATTCTCATCGGTGTATGTCAAAACCTCTCCCGTCTTCGCGTCAAAAGTCCTTTTGATAATCAGGCCGGCTGCGTTATTCTCCTGGATGGGGAACATCCGGTAAGTCGTTTCATAAGTGATCGTGTCCGTGCGGGACTCGGGATCGGTCCTGCTGATCATGTTGCCCAGGCTGTCGTAAGCGTAACTGGTGATCAAGGCATAGGTGTCGATTGTTTCCGGGGTAATGGAATTGTTCTTGACTGAGGTAAATACCTTTTCCCTGGTGAGCAGGCCTTTGGTGGGCTTGGCGTCTATGGCTGTATTGTTATCGTAATAAAGCTGCTTCTTGCTTAAGGTCAGGGCCGTGTCCGTGGCAAGCCTTGACACAAAAGATGGCCGTGTCAGGATAGGGTCTCCGTTTGTCCAGACGTATTTCATTTCATTGTACATCATGACGGTCGAGGTGCCCCCTTCCGTCGTTTTTGCGAGGTCTCCTCCCACCTGGTTTGAATACGTGCCGCTTGTCGCGCCGTAGGCAGGGCTGAACTCATTGATGGCATAAGAGGTCTTATAGGTAGTGTCTCCGTCGTACGTGTGCCTGTCCTGCCGGCTTAACAAGACCAGATTGCCCACTCCCATGCCCCAATCTTTCATGAGCTGACTGACCCAGGTATTTTCAATTTTTAAATAGGGGTTGTCAGCTGCATTCTTGTATTCCTCGCGGTACACCCTGCCCTTAAAAATCGAGTCCTGCTTCAGATAAACAGCTCTTTTGTTCCCATCGTCATCTACGGTGGTCACCAGGCCGAACCCGCGGAACTCCCTGTCTGTTTTGTCATAGAGGCCGTCTTTGAAGGCATAGACGGTTGAAAAAGAGTGCTGCATTCCGTCGGAAAGGGTGATCTTGTTAACGACAGGAAGCGAAAAAGGCAAGCCCGTATTAAGGTAATTGCCGGAGATCCCGTATTCAATGGAAGTGATCCCTCCTCTGCCGTTTTCTGCCTTGATAAGCATATCCGCAAAATAAGGCTTTGAGTAAGCTAAATCCGATTTTAAGGTCACGGGATCAAAGACATAAAAATCAGTAGCGCAGTCTCCGTTAAAATCGCCGCTCTGGATATAGACGTCTACGTTCTTGAGGCTAAAACCCGAAAGATAAACGACAGGAGCCAGGAATTTAGTCCCGTCGGAAAAAGCCGCCATGATGCGGCCGTTGACCTTATCATAATAGACGAGATCCGTCAGGCCGTCATTGTTAAGATCTGCTGTGCTGGCGTCCGTAACGGTAATACTGGAAAGCCAGGCAGAAGGCGTCAAGAAGGTGCCTCCTTTATTGAGCGCGATGCTGACTCTTGATAGCGAAGTGTTCAGAGACCCGATATCCATCAGGCCGTCGCCGTTAAAGTCGCCGATAAGTAGTTTTCCGGGGAAATTATAGAGCCAATAAGTGGCAGCATTGAATGACGAAACGGTGCCTTGCAACGCAATCATAATATCATTCGTGTTATCGACTTGGAGGCCTAAATCGGCTTTACCGTCGTTGTTAAAGTCTGCGGCAAAAGGTTTACCTAGGACATTGAATACTCTAGCGGAAATCCCACCTCCTGTAAAATTTTTATTTTTGCTCGCAGCTGCCAATTCTCTTTCCGTGGCTGCATTCAGAGCCAGAATATCGGTTAATGTGTCCCCTGTAAAATCTCCTAACACCATGCTATTTGCGTTTGTCATCATGCCGGGGAACACGCCGGAGGGCAATACGGGCCAGATATCGTTAGGGCCGAACGTCTCTCCCTGTGAAAGAGAAACCCTCAGAGTACCGATCGAAGCGTAATAAGCGCACAAATCCGACATGCCATCCCCGTTGAAGTCGCCGACGAATTGGGGAATGGCAAACTGGGAGCTGTTGACACGCGTCACATTATCGCTTAAGGCATAATTTAGGTTGAACGTACAAAGGCCGGTTTTATTATAACCGGTGATCTCTATCAAATTGGAGCCTTCTTTCAGAGCGAGGCTCTGCGGGTTCGCAGGCGCCGTATAGTCGCCGTTAAGCCAGAAGAAAAACCTTTGGTTGCCTGTGGCTGAGATAGAGATTGTCTTTGCCGCGCTGACATAAACATACGTCCAGGCGTGAAAGGCGCCGGCATCCGGCAGATTGACGCTTAATTTTGCCTTACTATCAACGGACCAGAAAGAACCGGTCTGTTCGGTTTTAACATGGTCCCATAACACCATAGGCATCCCTGTTGAGGACATGCCTTTGGGAGTCAATATTTCTTCGGTGAAGGTGGTCGGGAGAGAGCCAAAATTACGCCGGATATTCCAGAGCTTGTTGTTCATGTTATCTGCCACATTGATGAACCTGTAACTGCCCGGGGAAGAATTATTGTAAGTAAACACTGAAGGAGGCAGACTTGTGACGCCGTCGCTGCCAAAACGGGTAAATTTGCTGAGGAGCGAACGTTTGGTCTGACTGCTATAGATATATTCGAACAGGTAGCGGCCGGCCAGGACGCTGCTGACATACGTTTTTATCTCTCTTAGCCTTTTCGTGATGATTATATTGTATCCGCTGCGATAGCTCGAAATCGTATCCTGCCTGCTTTCTAAAGTAAACTCTATCCTGTGAGTCGGAGAAACGGCTGCTGCCTCGTTTCCCGTGTAATCGATCCTGAGGGGATAAATTTGATAATTATCCTGGGTATAGGTAATAGTCATGTAATTGCCGCAGGAATCAACGACCTTATTGAGCGCCCAGCGCAACGTTCCGGCAGGCAGGCTGATCCTTGAATCCGAAGTCTGGCCGAAGTAATACGTCCTCCCTTCCTTGTCGTAAGCCCTCCAAGAGGTGCCGTCGAAGATAAACTTGATGATGGCGGGGGAAGTCTTCGGATAATATTCGTTGGAATTATAATAGCTGGCGCTTACGAGGTCGGTATTCAGGCCCTGGAAAGAAAGATAAAAGGTGTCGCTGGAAGTATATTTAGGTATGCCGTTCTTGGTGGAGCGCTCAATATAACCCAGATTCAGGTTCCAGCCCACGCCCAGCCAGCCGTTGGGGCCTGCGGAAGAATAAGTCGCGGCGATCTCCGGCTGTACGTTCTTACGGCCGGGTGGGACGCTGATGGAGATAGCCGTATTGCCCGCTCCCAAGAAATCATCGGCTTTGAATACCTGTGTTGCCTTGGCCACCTTGGAAAAATCATCCGTCGCAGCGTGGGAGACGCCCCAAACCGCTGCCATGGCCAGGATAAGGAATATTATTTTTACTTTCATATTCTACGGCGTGGCGACCGGCTTTCTATAAATAAATATGTTCGTCTGTTTGGATACGGCCGGTACTCTGTTGTCCCGCGCCTCTATGGTGATGACCTTGCTTCCGTTATTGCCTGTGCCCGGCTGCCAGGGATAGGTGAAACTAACGCCTGTGCCGTTGCAAGTGCAGTTGGTCGTGGATTCAAACCATGGCTTGACCACGACATAATTCACCCTTACCTGGAATTCCTGTTTATTCGCGCCCCAAAAATTGGCGCAGGCATAAATGGGAATGCTGTCTGTTTCAGTAAAAGTGCTGTTGGCAGAGGGAGTGGTTGTGCATATTTCAGGCGCCTTGTCAACGGTGATGCCGTCGCTTGAGCCGACAGCGCTCCAAATCCCCTGATCATTCTTTGCTTTGACGTTAAAATAATAGGCTGTGCCTACCGTAAGGCTCAACCCCGTCACCTGGATATCTTTATAAGTCGTGGAAGTCCATCCTTTGATGTTTGTGGCGCCGGCAGAACCGCTGCCGACGCTATATTGGTACTCAACGATATTAGGAGTTGATATGCTCCATGTCGCATGAAGCAAAGTGGTAGAGCTCGTATAGGCACCGTCATCCGTGACTACAGGTGCTTGGCCGACATCAGGATTATAAACTATAGATGTAATCGCGGAGCTACTTTCATTGCCAGCCGCATCTTTGGCTTTCGCGGTGATAGTATTTGTACCTGAAGTAAGATTAGTCAAGGGGCAGGACCAGGTTGTAGATGTAGGATAAGTGACGGAGCCGACCGTAGCCGTAGAACAAGTCACCAAAATAGAGGCTGCATCAGTTGATTTCGTCCCGGTTAAGGTTTGCGAACTGTTAGTCGTGGGTGAAGTTACAGGGTTTATTGTCGGCGTTTGCGGCGCAACCGTATCTAAGATGATGCTGTCCGATACAGCGCTCGACCAGTTGCCGGCAACATCCTTGAATTTAGCATAGACCGTCTTTGTGCCGTTGCCGGAAGACAAGGTCCAGGCCTTCGTAGCGGCATAGGCCTCGGCCGTTGACCAGGTGCTATTATCATTGGAGAACCTCATTTGAGCGCCGCTTCCCATGCCTGAACTGGAATCTGTTGCCGAAAGATTCAAGGTTACTGAAGTTGAGGTGGCGTATTGGTTATTATTGTTTATCCTGACCGTTCCGGTTGGCGGTGTCGTGTCTGCAAAGAGCTTGGCCTCGTAAATGATAGGGTAAGAACTCTGGACCGAATTGATATAAATCCTAATGTAGCGGTAGGAGCCTGTGAGAGTGTGGTTTTTCTGGTAAGGGTTGGTGGAGCCGCCTAAAGAAGATAGGCCGGTATAAAGGTTGGTCCAGGTAGAATTGTCCTTAGAGCCCTGAATGTTGTAATTGGCTGAGCCTCGGGTAGAGCTCCAGTAAATAGAGATTTGATTAAGGTACTTAGAACTGCCTAAGTCAAGTTTCAGCCACCATGAAGATTTGCCGCTTGCCCCACGCCAGTAGGTAGAGAGATTATTGTCTTTGGTCTTTGAGGCAGAATAAGTGGATGAGTAAGTGGTTGAGGCTGTGGCTTGGGAGATAGTGAGCTGGGCTTGTGCGAAGGAAGAAGTTGCTTGAAGAGAAAAAAATAGCAGCAGAAACAAAAATCGGAACATTTGCCTCTCCTGGCTTTCGTTCCGTGGCTGAGTTAAATATAGCACAATTTTTTAAAAAATCAAGTCCTATCTTTAACGCACTACTAATGCACTACGGCGTTCCAGCTCATGATTCCCAATCGGCATAAGGTCAAAACGATGAGGCCGGCGATCATCACGCCGATAGCAATAGCTACAAAGGCATAGCGAAATCTGATTTTAAAAAGCGAGGCTGCCACCGCCCCTGTCCAGGCGCCGGTGATAGGCAAAGGAATGGCCACAAAAAGGGCCAGGCCCAAAGCCTCATATTTCTGCACGGTATTGGCCCTTTTTTTTGTGCGTTCGAACAGCCAGTCAAAGAAACGCGCCCAGATTTTAAATTTACGCAACCTGCTGGAAACCGGCTCCAGCAAAACGAGCACAGGCGCGATAATGGCAATATTGCCCAGCACCGAAAGCCAATAGGCCTTGCTAAAGGACATTCCATAATACAGCGCCAGCGGCAAAGCGCCCCTGAGTTCCGCTACCGGCGAGGCGCTCACTATCAAAACCACCCACTCCCTGGGTAAATCTCTCAACCAACCCAACACTATATTTATCATCTTTCCTCTAAAACGTTTCTAATTCTGAAGCTAAAGCGTTTCTAAATTTGAGGTTATTTGAGGCCGTATTTGCCGACCAGGGGGACAAAGACGCAGCCGCAGATGTCAGAAGATTCCAACTTTCCCTCCTTTTTCTCAAATAACGTCAGCATCTGACTGAAGCTTTCTCCCAAAGGTAAAATCAGCTTCCCCCCATCTTTGAGCTGCTCGCCCAAAGGCAAAGGAACCCTGGGAGTTGCTGCTGTGATGATAATCTTGTCAAAAGGCGCCTCTTCGCTCCAGCCCAGGCTTCCATCACCCACCTTTATCTTAATGTTAGAGTAACCCAAGGTGCTGAGTAAATCTTGAGCTTGTTTCGCAAGATTCGCAAATCTCTCCACCGAGTAAACCTCTTTGGATAATTCTGCCAGGATGGCCGTCTGAAAACCAGAACCCGTGCCGACCTCCAAGACCTTCTCCGTGCCGGTCAGGCCCAAACACTGCGTCATTAAAGCGACTATATAGGGTTGAGAAATCGTCTGGCCTTCACCGATAGGCACGGGAAAATCCGCGTAGCTGCTACCATGCAATTCCTGGGGCAAGAACTTGTGCCGCTCCACCTTCCTGAAGACATCCAGCACCTTGGGGTCTGAGATCCCGCGGGGGATGAGCTGTTCCTCTACCATCTTTAATCTTTTCGCTGCGTAGTCCATATCTCCCTGAAAACAAACCTGAAAAATCTTAACGTATCCAGAACCGGATGGATGCGGCTTTTTTCGCTGGAATAAATCGTTTTGATGGGCACAGATCGAATCTTGTATCCCAGGCGGGCGGCCTTGATAAGCAGTTCTGATTCAATCTCGTATTTATTGGTTACCAGATTGAGCTTTTCCAGCACCTCTTTTTTTATCAATCGAAACCCGCACTGTGAATCCGGAATTTTCTGTTTGGCTAAATTCGAAATCAACCATGACATAAATCTATTGGTGGCTATCCTCATCCAAGGCATCGTCTTCGTCCGATCCATGCGGTTGCCGATTAAGATCTGGTTATCGGGACTTTGCGACAACGTGATAAAAGTAGGTAAATCTTCAGGCCGATGCTGTCCGTCACCGTCCATGGCGATAACAGCGTCGTAATCCTTCTCCAGGCAATAGCGAAACCCCCTGCTTAAAGAAGCACCCTTGCCGATATTGCTCTGATTGCGAAGCACTACAGCACCGGCGTCTCTTGCAATCTGAAAGGTGTTATCCTGTGAGCCGTCATCCACCACCAGAACATCTAAATTATGGGATTTAATCTCTCGGATGAGTGGGCCGATCTCTTTCGCCTCATTGTAGGTGGGAATGAGGACGCTTATTTTCATCAATCCAGAATCTCCTGAACATGTACCACTGGTCGGGATACCTGCGTATGTAATCTTCAAAAATAATTATATAACGCTGCATCAGTTCGCGCAAATCCTTTTCTTTGTCTCCCGAAGGCTTGGACTCGATCGGTTTCTCTATGACAAGCGTGTAGCTGTCGTCTTTGTTTCTCAGCATGAATCCGGGCACAATCGGTGCGCCTGTTTTTAAAGAAAGGGCAGCCGGGCCTTCCGGAAAAATGGCGGGTTTTCCGAAGAAATTCACCACGGTCCCTTTTTCCGTAAAATCCCTGTCTCCGACCAGCCCGATGAGCTCATTATTATTTAAAGCATTGAAACAGGCCTTCACCGCCTTTCCCAGAGGCACAACTTTAATCCCCTTGCTTTCCCTCTGGTAATTAAAAAACCGGTTGACTTTTTTATGCTTGTGCGCCAGGGCCACCACCCAAAACGGATATCCCATTAACGCGATAACAATGCCTCCCAGTTCCCAATTTCCCAGATGGGCGGTCAAGACCACCACCCCTTTACCCTTTTCCATGGCCTGGTTGAAATTCTTTATATTTTCAATGTGGATATGTTTTTTGATGTACCCTAAATTCAGTTTCTGAAACCGGAAGAAATCCACCAGGTATTTGGAGAAATTCCAGGCCATCCTCAGCCGCATGGCGCGGATCTCCCTGTCGGATTTCTCGGGGAATATGGCCTTAAGGTTGGCTTTCACGGCCGCGCGGTCCTTATCGGCAAAGATGTAATGGATGCTTGAAACAACGACGGAGATAAAATAACTCAATTTCACCGGCAGGCTTAAGGCGATGAATTGTCCGACTCTATACAAGACGTAAGTAAGCATTTAAATGTTCAATATCAATCGTGCAACATCCAGGCTTGCGTTAGGTTTAGCGATACGGCTGGCGGATAAGCTCAGGAAATCCAGTTTTTCCGGATGCGCCAACAAATCTTCCACGGCCACGTTAATGCGCTCAGGATCATCCACCTTTATCGCAGCACCCTCCCGGGTCAGATACGCGGTGTTGTTGGCCTCCTGGCCGGGAATGGGCTTGACGATAATCATGGGAATCTTTTTGGCCAGCACTTCAGCTACCGTGACACCCCCAGGCTTGGTAATAATGATATTGGAAATGGCCATGAGTTCGTTAATGTTGCTGGTGTAGCCGAAAAGCACGATATTCTTTTTGTGTTTGCCTAGCTGCGCCTTTACGGCCTTGTAAAGTCTCCTGTTCGTCCCCGCGACAACAATCTCCTGCAAGTCTTGCTTGACTTTCTCCAGAGAGCGCACAATGGCCTTGATAGGGCCTAATCCCTGACCTCCCCCCATGATGAGGAGTGTGGGCCAGGTAGGATTCAGGTTTAATTTTTCATAAATCTTAGGTGCATCCGACGGTTCATTAAACTGCGGGTCAAAGGGAATCCCCAGGCTTTTTATCTTGGCCAGGGGTATGCCTTTATTCATCAGGCGCACGGTTACCTCTTCGGAAGGCGTGATATAATGATCCACCATATCATAAAGCCAGTAAGAATGCGGGATATAATCCGTGAGCACCGCAAAAAGCGGGATTTTAGACTTAAAAGACTTTTTGTAATCCGCGCACATCCCGCAGGGAAATGCCTGTGTGCAGACAATGGCATGGGGTTTGAACTTCTCAAAAAGGTTTTTTAATTTGGGGGAGTTGAACTTATGGATGGTTTCCTTGATCTTCTCCACGTTTTTGACGATGCCCGGGTTATCGTAAATATAGTCCCATATCCTAGGTGTCCTTTTGATGATACCCAAGTAAAGCTTATTAACGATTCTCTCGGAAATGGGATTTGTATAATTAAAAGCATTGATATTCAATATTTCTATGCCCGGCTCCAGGATCCTTAAGGCCTTCTCTATGGCGAGGGTGGCGCTGTGGTGGCCTGAGACTTCCGAAATGTACATTAAGATGATACGCTTTGAGGGCATGGTGGGGGTCAGATTCTATTCTCCTGATAAAGCTCGATGAGGGCTTTGACAATCACGGGATTGAATTGCTTACCGTTTTCCCGGCGTATTTCATCGATGGCCTCCTGCCGGGTGAGGCCTTTGCGGTAAGGTCTGTCCGTGGTCATTGCGTCAAAGGAATCCGCGATGGATATAATGGAGGCCACCAGAGGAATTTGGTCGCCTTTCAGGCCTTCGGGGTAACCGCTGCCATCGTATCTTTCGTGGTGGTATTTCACGCCCAATATGGATGTCTCCAATTCCTTAATGGGCTGCAGGATGACGGAGCCCAAAACGGCATGCTCCTGCATTTTCTTTTTTTCCTCCCCGTTTAAGGTGCCATTCTTATTCAGGATGGATTCAGGCACGCCGATTTTGCCGATGTCATGCAGGAGGCCGGCAAACTGCAGGTGCTCAAGAAATTTTTCGTCAATCGAACCGTGGTTACGCTCACTCAATTTCCTGGCGATTTCAAGGCTCAAAGATGTCACCCGGGCGGTGTGGCCGTGGGTGTAATGGTCCTTGGCATCAATGGCCGCTGCCAAGGCAATGGTCGTATGGATAAAAAGCCTCTTTTTGGCTTCTAATTCCTTTTCTAAATCCCTGAAAAGCTGGGCATTGCGTATGGCCATGGCCACGTCCGAGGCCAGGGCTACAAAAAAATCCAGCTCTTCCCTGCCGAACCTTTCGTTGTTATCCTTGCGGCCTAATAACAGTATCCCCAAAAGTTCGTTTCGGAAAAAACTGGGAATAGCGACACGGGAATCAAATATCTCCATCTGATACAGCGCGTCTTTCAGCATCTGCTTCTGACGTGCGTCTATCTCATCCCTTTTTAAGAATTCTTGCGCTTCTTCATAAAGCACCACACCGTCTTCAAAAATTTTTTCATCCAGGCGCTGACTGAAAAACTGAATCAGCGCATTATCCTTATCCATGCGGGCAAACCCCTTAGGCACCTTCAGCCCCCTCTCCCCCCGCGACACCATCATCACGTAAGTATCTTTTTCCGTGTCATGCAAGAGAATGGCGGCATGGCTGATTTTGACTTTATGGACGATCATGCGCACGATCAGCTTAATCAAAACCTGAGTGTCATGCACCAAAATCATGGTTTTTGCCGCGCTCTCTAACTCTTTCTTATAATTGATGGCCATGTTTGTCTTTAAGCCTCTCTCAATTCATCAAATGTTTTAAGACGACGTTTTCCAGCTCATCCAGCTCCAACGGTTTATTGATATAATCCAGGCAGCCGTATTCCGCGCATCTCCCTCCGCAATTTTCCTCTTCGGGTTTTTTCCCAGTAACCATGATAACCTTCATGTCCTTATCCAGCTGTCTGATGCGCCGAAGGGTCTCGATACCATCCATCCCTTCCATCTTCACATCCAGCAGGATGAGGTCCGGCTTTTCATTCATCATGAGGGCCAGGGCCTCCTCGCCGCTGGAAGCGGTGGCGACATCGATTTTGCGTTTGCGGAAAAAATTTGCCGCAAATTCCCGCACGTCATTCTCATCATCTACAATCAATAATCTGGGCATAATGACTCCTCTTTAAGATACCTTATCCAAAAAAACTTCGCAAGCCTTTTTTCTTATCACCGCGCATTACAGCTTATTATAAGCCGTTATAGGCTTCTTTTTATCATAAACGAACGGAAAAACTTTTTCAATCTGTGTCAAAAAAATAATATAGTCATCCAGAGAACCTGAAGCCTTCCCCGTCATTTTTTTTGCGTTCCGGAAGTTCTTTTTTCGGATCAGGCTGCGTCCGTCTTTAACAAAGAGTGATTTATCTTTTTCACTCATCATCTTTTATTTTCTCCAAAAGCCCCTTCAGCTCTTCGCCCCTCTCGAAGAGGTCAAAGTACTCTTTGATTAACCTCATATCCAAATTTTTGTAATTAATCCTTATCAACGATTGTATGTCGGCCATATCCTGATGATATCGACCCGGGTCATTAGAACTTGATTGCACCTTAAGGCCGATAAGGTCCTCTGCTTTAATGACCTTAATCCTGAATCGGCCGCTTAGAATTTCCTTGTCTTGTGCCCTCTCTAGCATTTCTTTCGCATATTTACGGTGGGCGTGCAGGAAATCAATTTTTCCCAATTCTTTCATCTTCCCTAAGAAATTTGAGATATCCTCACTCTCATGTATCAATTCATATCCGAAAGACTCCATAATCTTTTTAACCTTTTCCATATCTGCTTTTGCGACAAGAAAATCTATGTCTTTTGTAGCTCTGGTGAAACCGGCCGCGTGCAGCGCAAAACCTCCGATGAGGGCGAAACGGATATTATTTTTTTTAAATTCTTCGGTCAATAATTTAAATACAGCTTCAAAATTCATTATTTTCCATTGGCCTCACTTTGCTAGCGGTAGTTCCACGATGAAGCGCGTTCCGACCTTACGCTCTGATTCAAATGAGATTCTGCCCTTATGCATGTCATTAATGATCCTGCGGATGACATAAAGGCCAAGGCCGGTGCCTTTGCGCGCCGAGGTCTTGGTTGTAAAGAACGGAGTAAAAATTTTATCAGAACTCTCTTCCTTGATCCCCATCCCGTTATCTTCGACGATAATCTCTAATACACTGTCTTTAGGCCGCGCCGAGACCACGACTCTTCCACGGTACCCATCTTCATGAAGAATGGTGCGGCGCTCAACGATCGCATCATAGGCATTGTCAATGAAGTTAAAAAAGACCTCCTCGAGCTGCGTCATATTCCCTTTTATCTTGGGGGTGCCGTCATTAAAGTTGCGAACGATATCTATCTCTGAAAGTTTTACTTTATACTGAACCATTTCCAGGGTGTTATCCAGGACTTGTCCTAGATCCAGGGACTCATAGCCGGCATCCCCCTTACGGGAATATTTCAGGAGCCCGCGCACCACTTCTCCTCCCTGAAGCACGTTAGATTGGATGCGCTCCAGGGCATGGTTGATCTGCTCAATCATCTCTTTAACCTCAAGCGTGCATTTCGTGGTGTCCGTCAGCTTTATGGTGTCGAGACTATCTCCGGCGATCAGGGAAAGCGCGTAGAACCGATTGTTGATCTGATGCGAAAGGCCGTCCGCCATGGTCCCGATCGTCGCCATTTTTTCTGCCTGGGCGATCTGCTCCTGCATCTCCTTGGCATCTTCATAAAACTGCGCGTTTTCGATGGCAAGCGCGGCCTGGCTGGCGAGGATTTCAAATACGTTAAGGTCTTCGGGCGTGTAAATCTGGCCGGATATTTTATCTCCCAGCACAAAGAAGCCGATAAATTTATTTTCCAAAAAACTAGGAATGATGACGCTCGCGGTCAGCAAACGCATATTTTCTTCAATAGGAACATAAGTCGGGTCCTTGGTGTCTTCCATCAAACGTTTAATTTCTTCATAAATTATCGACTCCCGCTTCAGTTTGAGCCATTTGATAAACGCGTTCTCGGCATTTAATTTAGGGATAGGAATCCTGTCTTTATCGCGGCTTACCTGCAATATGCATTCGTCCGTATCCTGATTGTAAAGGTAAATGGCAGCGTAGGAAATCTTGACTGTTTTCGTAACGATATGGGTGATGAGGTCCAGGAGCCGTTTCAGATTGCGGATGCGCGTCATACCTAAAGAGGCCTGCTTAAGGATTTGCTGATAGCGCCTCTGCTCTTTGAATAGCTGGGCTTCTGCCCGTTTCTGAAGGTATATGTAAATAAAGGGCCCGACCGTAGCTAATACAGCCATCAAAATCAACGGCATCATCCACCACCCCGGCCCAAATGCCTGAATCAGCCACCCCTTCAGCCACCC
>JAZDOJ010000033.1:0-51998 GCA_043798795.1 Candidatus Omnitrophota bacterium | reverse complement strand
CAGGCATTAGGAATCAGGACATTTTCCGGTCCCTTGATCTGGAAAAAGTAACCGATATTTCGTGGGATGGACGGCGAAAAAGCGTTCAGGAGCAGCTTGCTGGTGATATCATTCCAGTCTTCTTTCAAAAATAGCTCCACGGACATATCCAGGACACTTGCCTCGGCCATGGTCGTACCGATAAAAATCCCGATTTTTTTATCCTTGTGATCCTCCAGGGAAATCTGAGCGTCCTCGAGAGCTAATTTTGTGGCGGCTATGGCAAAACAGGATGCCCGGCCCATAAACTTCACCATCTCTTCGGGCATGAATTTGGCGGCATTAAAATCTTTTATCTGTCCGCCGATATGACGGTTAAACTTGGAGGTATCGAACAGGTCTATTTTACCTGTGCCGGATTGCCCCTTTATCAGATTATTCCAGAAGGCCTCTTTTCCGATCCCGACAGAAGAAACAATCCCTAAACCTGAAACAACTACTTTTTTATTCATCTCTTGGCTTAATCCCGAAAAGGATTTCAGCTTCCGTGACAACCTGCTCATTGACCTTGGCCACGGCCTTGACCACCCCGCCCTTATCCATCAATTTTTCTCCGTAAACTTCTATGATCAGCTGGTCTCCGGCCGTTACGGGTTTTTTGAATCTGGCCTCCACTTTCCCCAGATAAAAGTCCGGCCGTTTTGAAGCGACCTTTGGTTTCAGGGCCGCATAAAGCAAGATGCTGGCTTGCGCCATCGCCTCAATAATCAGCACTCCCGGCATGATGGGGTTGCCGGGAAAATGGCCTTCAAAAAAATAATCGTTAATGGTTACGTTCTTAAGGCAGACGGCTTTTTTGGCCTTCGGGTCAAGCTCAAGCACGGAATCCACGAACAGAAAAGGGTATTTCTGGGGAAGGATCTCCTGAATTTTATTTATATCCCAATAGTTTTCCATATTAATTTTTCACCAGTTTGCCCAGCAATTCATATATATTCTGAAGGGTTCGTACCGTGGGAATCTGGTCCTCCGGAATCACCACTTTATATTTCTTCTCTATGCTGGCCACGATTTCCAGGGCCATCATGCTGTCCACACCCAGGTCTTCGGTGAACCGAGCATCCTCCTTGAGCTCGCCGGGAGGGATCTCGGTGATTTCGGAAACTAACTGCATGACTTCTTTTTTCATTTCCTCGGGATTAATTTTTTTTACCATTTTTTCTCCTATCTTTAGAGACTCAGGCCTCCGTCCACCTTAAGCGTCTGGCCGGTGATATACCGGCTGCGGGAGGAAGCGAGAAATAGACAAACGCTAGCGACCTCCTGGGGCTCGCCCAACCTTTTGACCAGAATCGAATCCAGAATATTTTTTTTGATATCTTCCTTTAACGCATGCACCATATCGGTGCTGATGAATCCGGGGCAAACCACATTGACCCTGATGTTATACGCGGCCACCTCTTTTGCCAGCGCCCTGGTAAACCCTATGATGCCGGCTTTGGAGGCGCTGTAATTGGTCTGGCGGGCTACTCCTGTGATGCCGCTGACTGAACTCATGTTGATGATACAGCCGCTTTTTTGTTTCATGAGGGTCGTGATGGAGGCGCGCGTCATATTAAAGACACCTCCTAAATTCGTTTCCAAAACCTGCCGCCAGTCTTCCGGCAACATCAAGAATAATGCCTTATCGCGGGTGATACCGGCATTGTTTATCAAAACGTCTATTTTTTTGAATCTCTTCAGGGCCTTTTCTATTAGGCCTCGGCACTGGTTATAATCCTTAACATCGACCTGCTCGTAAAGGCATCCTGCGCCCAAATCTTTTATCTGCTTAGCCAGGACATCGGCCTCGGCTTTGCTCTTATGATAATTAAAAACGATACTGGCCCCTTCTCTGGCGAACGCCAGGCAGCAGGCCCTGCCGATTCCCCGCGAGCCGCCGGTTATGATGACTGTTTTTCCGTTGAATTCTTTCATTTTAATTATACTTCTCCAACACGCAGGCACTGTTGTAACCGCCTGGCCCGAAACTCGTGACCAGTGCCAGATTCACATCCTTTTTGATGCTTTTGTTCGGCACGCAGTCAATATCGCAATCCGGATCTTTCTCCTGAAAATTTATCGTGGGCGGTACCACGCCCTTGACAAAAGCTCCGATGCAGGAAGTTATCTGCAAGGCGCCGGAAGCCGAGAATGTCTCACCGAGCATGGACTTGATGGAGCTCACCGGAATATTCTTAAGTTGGCTGCCGAAGACCTTTTTTAGAACCTTGACCTCGATCTTATCAACGCTTGGCGAAGAATTTGCGCAGCTGGAGATATAGTCAATTTCCCCTGGTTCTACTCCGGCTTCATCCAGAGCCTTTTTCACAGCCTCCTCTAGCCCCTCTCCCTGCGGGTGCACCTTACCCATTTGAAAGGCATCAAAATAAGAAGACGCGCCCCTGACTTTTGCGTATATTTTGGCTTTTCTTTGTTTAGCCCTAAGGCTCTCCTCCAGGCAAAACATAACCGCTGCCTCTCCCAGAAGGGGCCCGTTCCTTCTCTTGTCAAAAGGGCAACTTAAAACCGCTCCTTTGAGGCCCGCCATATACCCTAATTTTTGAAAACCGAAAAATAAGGAAAAAATAAGAGACTCGACAGATGCACAAAGCACAATCTCTACCTTGTCCGTATCCAATGCATTCATACTGTAAATCAGGGATTCAAGGCTAGACGTATAACCGGTACTTAGCGTCGTGTTAAACCCCTGAATATTATGCCGGATGGAAACCTGGCTTGAGGCTGCATTAATCACGGTGGATGGAAAAAGCGCTGGGTTGGCAAAATCAATCCCCTCTTTAAAAACTTCCTTGTCGAATTCGACTATGGACGATAGATGCGGAAACGTGGTACCTGTGCAAACACCTATCTGGTCTGTGTTGGCCTCGTTTATTTCCAATTGGGCATCCTCCAGACAAAGCTTGGCAGCCCCCAGTAAAAAAAGCGTGCCCCGGTCAAGGTTTCTCAGGCCCTTGATACCCAGGAGCTGCTTGGGGTCAAAGTCTTTTATCTCCGCAGCCTGCTTCACGGTAAACCGTTCTGTCTCAAACGAACGGATATCAGCCACGGCATTCCTTCCTTCTTCAAGGCTCTGCCAGAATTTATCTTTGCCTATGCCGTTAGCTGCTATAACCCCGATTCCTGTTATGACAGTTTCCATATGTTTTAAATAAGGGGCGCCTCGGGCACCCAAACCTCAAATCCGTGCTGCACGGCTAAATCCGCAATCTCCTCCAGCTTGTCCAGATTAACATAATCACCCAGAGAATAATTAACGAATTTCTCATCCAGAGCCAAAAGCATTGTTTCAGCCAAAGAGGCATAGATGGTGCCCCGGGGAAGCCCTGCATAAACCCCCAGGTGCTGGTTAAAAGGCAATTTAATCAAGCCCAACTGCGCAAATGCAACATCATCCTTCAGTCGGGACCTGTCAAACCCGTTGTAAAAAGAAGGAATATGGCAAAATACGCAACCTGCTTTTAAATTCTGCAAATTGAAATCTTCCGGGGATTCCTCCAGGCAACTGGCCTTAATCACGATATCCGCTTCCTTGACAGCACGGCCAGCGTCATTCTCAATAACCACCTCTATGTTCGCGTGGGTCAGAATGAGGGTCTTAAGCTTCACCAGTTCAGCCGTTTCCCTGTCCGTCAATGTGATTTTGGCTACGTAATCGGATAGTTTTCTGGCAACAAGGCCCAAAGCCGTGCTTGCTGCGCCGATAATGGCCACCTGCGCTCGCTTCAAGTCCATCTTTCTGGCTTTGGCTATCCTGTACACCCCTTCAAATACGGACCACGCCGTCAGCGCGTGGCCGCTGGTAACGGGTATCTTTAAACTTTTAACGATGGTTTCGTATCCTTTATCTGCGGCCAGGGCTGCAAAACAATCTAATCCCGCGATCTTTGCATCAAGCTTCTCCGCCAGATGACCAGCAGAAATCACCCTGTCGAATACGAGCTCCTCCCGCGATAATGAAGACACCTGCTGGGATAATAATGATGAAATGATAAGGTGGCCTTGGACATTCTTCCCCTTGTTTGACCTTATGGCCTTGATCCGCAAGACCTTAAGGCGGGGCAAGGCTCCTGATAGAATCTTAATAAATATGGACGGAATGAACCGGAAAGCTGGCCAGAGCTTCTTAAGCTGGCAGGCGTTTATGGGGCTGACTATAAAAGCATACTTTTCCATGGTATTTAAATTAATCTTTGCCTAAAACCGACTTCCTGCGTTCTTTGTTTTCGCTGTTATAGACAGATTTTTCTCTTATCCACCTCTCAATATACTTCTTGTGAAACCTCCAGTCCGTGCCGATCTTAAAAGCGGGTATCCGGCCTTCGCGCGCATACCTGTGCACGGTGAGAGGATGGATATTGAGATACTCAGCTACTTCTTTGGCAGTCATTATCTCTTTATCCTTTGCCATTTTGACCTCCTCTTAGCATATTTACGATAACCATACGTATACCAAACAAACTAAGACTTGTCAACAGTTATTTACTATAACCAAATATAAAAGGGCGCGGATCTTCGCGCCCTTCGATTATTTCCCAAATAGTTACCTTAAGCCTACTTTTTTAAAAACAAGGCACCACCCACAAAGCCTTTTTGAGAGATAAAATCAACCCAATCAAGGTTTCCAAGCACCTTTAAACCGGATGGCTGGATGACATCGCGCTCGATTTTATCGCGGAATGCAAAACGCAATCCCTTATCTGACAATAAACCATTACGGTCAGAGCCGTAATCAAACGTCAAAGCAGCAATCCCCCCCTCCTTAAGCACCCGGCCTACTTCTCTCATCATAAACCTTCTCACTTCGCAAGAAAGGTGCTCAAGAACACAAATGGAGAACACCCGGTCAAAGAAATTGCCTTTAAAAGGAAGGACCTGGCTCAGGTCGCGGTCATGGGCTCTTATATCCCAATTCATTATCTTTGCGACATAATGAGTGTTATAAATACTCCCGCAGTTTCCCCAGTCATTATCGATGATGCGCACCCGGCATTTTATGCTTGCTAAATAGAAACTTAAGAGCGTCGAGGCCCCTCCTAAGTCAAGGACCATATCTTTAGGCCGAATCGAAGAATGACAGATGGCCCATGCGTTCTCCCATGTTTTTATCTTCTCAGCGCTCTCGGTATAGGTATTCGGATTAAATGTCCCGGCAGGAGAGCAATAACGAAGGTGCTTAGCGTTTAACTGGATTTTTAAAAAACGCATTTGCCCTACCACCTCTTTAATAGAGAGATCGTTAAAATCTTCATCCATCCAGAAAGCCGGCTTATTAATAAAACCAACCGGATTTTTAAATTCGTCTTCCTTACTCCATTTTCCAGCCCCATCTTGAAATTCCGGATTTTGGGGCCTTTTTTTAGCCCTTGCTTCCAGATATCGTACTAGGCCTTGACGTATCAGCTTTCGAAGAATAAGGAAAACAAACCAATAGAAAGGCAGGTATGCGGGATATTTTTGTCGAGAGGACATCTTATGTCAAGGCTCAGTCTCAGGTTTGTTTATTGATTGCAGAAATTAATTTTTTAAGTTAATACCTGTGGCGCATCATATTGATAAATCGGCTTATCTTGTGTCGCGTTCTGCGAATCCTTTTTCTGACAGGCCCTAAATTTTCCTTTTCTCCTTCTAATGCGTAATCCAAAAGATTTCTAAGGGAGGTCGACAGTCTTATTCCGCTCCTATTGATTCTTTTCCGCCAGCTGTTGAGGGTTTTCATGCTATGTTCCCCTGTATAATAATAAACAGAGTCGGTTTTTAACCATATCCTTTCGTCAAATTTGCCGTTTTTGACCAAATCTCTATAGACCCTTGTTCCCGGAAGGATATAAAGTATGGAGGCTCCGGGCCCATGAGTCGACTTGATATACTTATTTAAATATTCAATTGATTCATTAATTGTTTCTTCCGTTTCCCCAGGTACCCCCACACAGAAAAAAGCTCCGGTTGTAAGTTTGTCCGCATATTTTGCGCAAATATCAAAGGCGTTCTTCACTTCTTCTTTGGTGATCTTCTTGTCTATGGTTTTTAAGATCTTATCCGACAAGCTCTCCACTCCCCAGGTAATATGCCTGCAACCTGATTCCACTAATTTGGCTACCATTTCTTCGTTAACTGGCCTGACCCGGCAGGAAACCGCATACTCGATATTCTTCTGTTTTAGTATCTCTGCTAATTTAATAGTCCTTTCGATACCTAAATTGAAAGTGTCGTCATAGAAGAAAAATCGCCTGGCGCCTAAACTCTTAACGTAATCGACCTCTTCCCCGACCCTTTCCGGCGAATTCATCCTGATTCTTTGACCCCAAAATGTTGAGGTGGAGCAAAATGAGCAATTGACAGGACAGCCGCGGGAAGTAATAAGATAACCAAATTCATTGATTTGGATCTTTTGGGAGGCATAGGAATAGTCCGGCAAGGGCAAGGTGTCAAGATCCCCGATCACGTCCGTGACCGGGTTTGCCTTAAAACCTTTTTCTCCTTCCTTATAGACCAACCCGCTAATATTTCTGTAGTCCTCATTTCTTTCCAGGGCATCACACAACCTGCGAAAGGACTGGTCGCCTTCGCTTTGAATTACAAAATCGATCTTCTCATAAAAATGCTGAAAAATTTGTTGAACCATAGTAGAAGGATGCACGCCTCCTAAAACAACCAGGGTTTTCCTGTTGATCTTTTTAATCTTTTCAATGAGCTTATACGCGCCCCAGCGGTTAAAGGAGTTAAAGGAAATGCCGACCAGGTCCGGTTTTGTGGCTTTAAGGCAGGAGAAAAACGCATGGAGGCTCTTACTAAACGCGCGACCGTTGTAGTCGTATATATCCACTTTATGGTTTTTCTTTAAGGAAGCGGATATGTACGCCAGGCCCAGAGGGTAACCCTTAAGGTTTAATTCCTGGCTTGGCGGATAGACAAGCGAAATTTTCATTAAAAGTGGCTTTTATCTTCAAACTGGCCAGCCGTTGACAGAATATCCTTGAATTTCTGGTTTGAAACTACGGAGCGTGCAGCGATCCGGTGGCCCGCCGGGGTCATGTGTCCATCCCAGTCATAAAAATATCTTCTGACATCCGCTTTCAGGAAATCGTCCAGGGTGTTGATAAAAAGGATATTTTCCCGGCCGCAAAATTCTTTCATGATCTCAAAGGGAAGATAGTCTCTGTAGACTTTACCTTCTTCAAAACCCCAGGTGACTCTGCCTTTTTCCCACTGATTTCCTTCCAGATAGATTCCATGAGGATACATGACGATGACCAATGGGATTCCCTTTTCGTTTAACAGGTCCCTAATTTTGGCAAGATAGCGGGCTGTCCTTTCCCAGTGCTTTCTGATCAGCCCTTCCTTTTCTATTCCTCGCATCATCAGGAGCCCATCGTATTCTATCACATCTTCATCCGACACCTTGCCAATGGAGGTAGAGATAACCGCTTTTGCCCTTTTTCCTTCTTTGATAGCACAAGCATATTCTTTCAATCCGAGGGTCTTCATCTTCTTGATGGAACGGACCACCTTGTTGTTGAAATAACGGCAGAACGCGCTGTAATAGGTACATGTGATCCACCAATCTCTTTTCCCGTTTATAAACATGGGGTCAAACCGAACGATTTCGCCTTTTTTGTCAAAGATGGCATTTCTTTCCGAATGCCAGTCATCCCAGAGGTCTGTCAAGTCGAACAATAAGATGACCAGGTCCGGTTCATACTTCAAGTGGATATTTTTCAAGTTGAGGTAGTGAGTAATAGGCGAGGCATGGCCTATCCCGGCGTTTATCACCTCTATATTATTGTATCGTGAGCGCAAATTTTCTTCGATCAAAAACGGTATAGTCTCGTTTTCCTCGCTGCCTACGCCAAAGGTGAAAGAATCCCCGACAACAAAGATCCTGAAAGTGCCCTTCGGTTTCGGGAATCCAAAATCTTTACCCCGGTAGCCGAATTTGTTTATCTTTGACGTGTAACTGAAATCCTCATCTTTATCGGAAACGCTACGCATGGTTATATTAGGCGCAAAGAGAAGCGTCTTTTCCTTCTGGGTGATATCGGCCAAAGGATTCGGATCATTCCGGAAGATCCTGAAACAAACCTCCCCCACGCCGAACAATACTACTATCAAAATTAAAAATGTCAGAATACCGAACAATGGTTTCTTCATTTATTCACAGAAATAAAACGTCCCCTATGTTTTTTGAACCCTGAGAATCAGGTGCCTACCAAATAGTAATTCTCTTATAATCTAACCCGCCTTTTTTTAATGAGCGCATTTCTTTTTGCCAGGCCTGGAACCTGATGATGGGCAGCAAAAACCACAATCCTTGCCCTTCATAGACACTGGTATAAATATTTGAAGCTTCAAGCCCGCAGGCGGATAAAAGATACTCCAACTCATGATATCTATAAAACAACAGATGCAAATTGAAGATGACCTCTTTCGTATTCTTTGCCTGGTCTAAGGGTGGCTCTCTAAAGTACTCATATTTATCTAAAAGCAATTTTTCTTTCTCTTGATATCCATATCTGTAAAAGTCGTCTTTTCAAAATTCGCAAAAAAGAACGTTCATGTCTATTTTCACTTAAGCAATTTTTTGCATATAGCAAAGAAGTCAATGGGCTTTTGACTATTAATGGGTAAAACACGGAAATCGTTCGTTGTTACTTTATCGTAAAACCTCTTCACGGGGTTCAAGGATTGCGGAAAAGAATTAAAAATACCCGTCTTCTTTAACCGCAAATAAAACTTATGCCTGGGAGTCAAATAAAGCCCATAAATTTGAACATTTGCAAAGGCACCCTCTAATAAAGTTTTGAATTCTTCAAAATAAAATTCTTTGCAATGAGCCGGATCTCTCTTATAGGTAAGCGGCGATTTTATATTATTCGCAAGATTTAGGGTTGAAATGTAAAATTCTCCTTCGTTTTTTAGAACGCGCTTAATCTCTAAGAAATAGCTGGATAATCTCTCTTCAGGAATATGCTCGACGACCTGAAATGAACAAAGAGTGTCAAATGATTCATCTTTGAAACCGAGGTCCGTCACATCCATGCTCACGAACTTCAAATTAGGGGCGTTGTATTTCTTTCTCGCCTTCACAACAATCTCTTTTTCATAATCAATAGCAATGATTTCTTGTGCGGCTTTAGCAAGAAAGGCGGCGCCATAACCATCTCCGCAACCCAGATCCAAGACTATTTTACCGGATACCCCTGGCCTGGCAAATTCATACGCCTTAAGCTGTTGAGAGAAGAATTTTGGATTAGTTTCCTCAGGAATGATCCTGCATTCTTGCTTTGTTTTCATCAAAATTTATAACCCGTCAGCTTCCAGCTTTTTGGCCTGAAAAGCCATCTATGCCAAATGCCCATAAATAACAGGATATTTTCTATCTTGCGATGCCTCGTAAAGAACGACGCTAATTTTATTTTAAAATTAGGGGGCGTATCCCTGTTTTTGTGCCGGGTGATATAATCATCCGCCAAAGACAAGAATTCCAATCGTGTCTTTTTAAATCCTCCTTCCCGCGCGCTTCTTCTCCATTCCGGGATCGTGTAAGCGGTATCGCCGTAACCTTTGTTTTGCATCTTTTCGAATACGGGATGGATCTTCTCGAAGATACCCCTGGACACTTCATTGATTAAAACGAACCTGCCGCCTTTCTTTAGGACCCGGTGGATCTCCCTGAAAGCTGCCCCAAGGTCCTTGCTATGATGAAGCACGGCTGCGCCAAAAACTATGTCAAAAGAGTCATCCTTAAAGGGGACATGATGCATATCAGAAAAAATCCTGTCAAAAAAGGCGTCCTTAATAAAAAGTTTCGATACTTTCAGGTAATTGGATATATCTAAAGCTACAACTCTGCAGCCTTTTTTGGCGAATTGATAAGAAAATGAGGCAAAAGCAGCGCCGATCTCAAGTATTCTTTCATTACCCGTAAGGTGCATGTTCTCCAGGGTGGAATAAAATCTGCCTGAAGCTTCAGCAATAGTCTGGAAACTGCCTCCCCTTTTAAAAAAAGAGGAACCGTCTCCTTCCGGAAGAGCGAGAAACTTGTCCTGAAATTTTTGTATTGTCTCATCCGTGATTTTATATTTATGGCCCGTTTCGTCGGTTATGTATTCTTCATTATCCATCGCTTTTCTTTCGCGCATAACAAATTCATTTGGGTCGCTTAGAAAATCAATGATGCCCTCCGATATCCCGAAACCAACACCACAATGACCACATATAATCTTACCAGATATTATTTCAAACGGACTGACCTCTTCTTTTTGCAAAGACAAGAGGTTATTCCTGCACTTCGGGCAAATTAAAATAGTCAATAAGGCTTCTCTCATAAGCTGCGTTGATGAATTTATTTCTCCAACAATAAGAAAATATTACAAAAACGCTTGTCCTTCATCCCCGGGAGCGGCAAAAAAACGATGACCTTGATGATATTAAGAAATAACTTACGCAGGCTCTTTTTGGTTTTCTTAAGGAACCCATTCTTTTGATTTTTATCATTAACTTTATTCCCTAAGG
Source organism: Candidatus Omnitrophota bacterium (assembly GCA_043798795.1). Taxonomy (GTDB): domain Bacteria; phylum Omnitrophota; class Gorgyraeia; order Gygaellales; family Profunditerraquicolaceae; genus JBDRKE01. The sequence continues at coordinate 41,444 of JAZDOJ010000033.1, read as the reverse complement.
GACAAACTTCAGATTTCGTATCGTCCATCCTAACGCCGCGAAGCGTTGCAGAAGTAACAAATCGGACTTTAAAACTATTTCTCTCGGACAGTTCAATGAGCTCTGTGCGCTTCCAATTCCTGTTATGCCTTCCATAAGGCCCCAAAGGCGAATGGATATCATCAATATTCTCATTTAATATGATGTCGGCCATTCTTTTGAAATGCAAGGAATTAACCGTAGAGATCAGCATCAGGCCTCGGTCGTCAAGGACTCTACTGCTTTCTTTAAAAAGATGGTCCGGAGAATAAAGTAGGTGCTCCAGGACTTCCGTACAAATGACAAGATCAAAAGTAGCATCTTTAAACGGAAACGCGTCCTTTTCTGCGTTGCATGTCCAAGAGGTAACTTTATATTCCTTTTTTGTTATTGAATTGGGGATCTTGATTTCTTCTTTTTCTATAGTATAAGGCTCTCCGGGAAAAAGGGTCTGAGGGAGATCGAGGGTCGTGACCTCGCATGAAAAAGTTTCAATTAAAAGAGTTGAAAAACAATAAGGCATTGCCCCTATCTCAAGCACTCGGGTTTTCGTCTCAAGCGGGGGGAGAAGGCCTAAAGTGAATAGAATACGATTGATATTCTTATGGATATATTTTGATACGAGGTCCGGGGGATGTTTATTAAAGATACTGTCGTACCTATTTGCCAATAAAAATTCCATGCCTCTCTGTCTATCTTTTTTTGTCTTATAATTAAATATCATGGAAATATTCCTGGGGAAAAACGGGCTCTATTTATATTTGATCTTCATGTGCTTTTGGACCGCGAGGATCAGATATCTGCAAAAAAGAATCTTTTTGAAGAGGAAAACCACAAGTCATTTTGTTTGATTATATCACAAATAGCAAGTTATAGAACAAATCTTGACTTAGGCTTCCTCTATGACCCCTAGAACCTCCCCTATATTAACCGCATCTCCTTCAGGAACAAGTATCTGCGTAAGGGTACCGGTGCAGGGGCTGGGTAGGTTAAAGGTGGCTTTGTCTGTAGCCAACTCCACCAGGTCATCTTTTTCCTTGACCCTCTCTCCCTCCTTAAAATACCAGTAAGAAACTGTGGCCTTTTCAACCCCCTCGCCTAATTCCGGCAAAACGACTTTGGTCATTTAGCTCCTCCTCGAATTTTCCCTCCAAACGATGTTTAATATCCTCCCAATCCATGTCTTGGCCTGTTAAAGATTCCAAAGATGTCATTTTGATATTCAAACCGCACGGACGGATCAAAGTGAAGTTCTCCAAATCGTTTTTTTTGACATTCAGCGTCAAGCCATGAAAGGTTATCCAATTCTTGATGGCTATCCCGATGGAGGCGATCTTCTGTTTCTTGCCTGCTTCTTCAACCCAGACGCCGGTCAATTCCCTTAACCTTCCTCCTTTTATGCCAAAATCCCCCAGCAAATCCATGATGATTTGCTCACAATTTCGTAAAAATAAGTTTATATCCTTTTTAAGGTAATGTAAATCAAAAATCGGATAAACGGTCAGCTGCCCTGGGCCGTGATAGGTGACGTCGCCGCCTCGTTCCACTTCGTAAAATGCGATACCCCTGGAGCGCAATAGTGCGTCTTCGGCCAGGATGTTGCTTTTTTGGCCAGTCCTTCCCATGGTGATAACAGGATAATGCCGGCACAGGATCAACCCAAAAGGGAAATCACCGTGCTTTACGGCTTGAAAGACCTCTTTCTGGAGATCCCAGGCCTTAATAAATGGCACCAGCCCTATATCGAAAATTTTTAAAGACATGGGGGTTTCCATGTGTTTAAGAAAAGAATACGCTCTTAACGAGAAAGAAAAAAAGGATAGCGCCATATATAAGATAAGTTCCGAAAATGACGTTTTCCTGAGAGTCTTTTCTCCTTATGTAAAAGTAATTCGCGACCCCAAATAGTAACGCAAACAAGAAAATAAAAGTATTGCTGAATAGTGGTGAAAAAATAAAAGGGGTCAGAAGATAGCTTAGAAGCACAAGGCCCGCTGTTACATGACGAGCCTTTTTTTCGCCAAGCATCGTTAGCAATGTCATGACGTTACACGACCTGTCTCCTTCGCTATCTTTTAAATCTTTAATATGGGAACCCAGCACAAAGATGATGAAAATGAGCCATGAGACGGATGGGTAAAATGGAAGGGGCGCTTGATCTGGCGCCAAAGAGACCTGCCCAAGCAGAAAAGCCAAGAGGGCCTGCAATCCGATGATAATAACATTAACAGGATAAAATCTTTTTAGCTGCAAGGGGGGTGCAGAATAAATAAAGTACAAGGCGAGGAAAACGACGGTAATGATAAAACAAAAATCACTGACCCAGATGGCAAAAAGCAAAGCCAATGCCAGATACACCCATCCGACTTTCAGATAGTCCTCCTTCCGGAAAACCCCTGTAATGAGCGGTCTGTCTTTATTGGAGAGGCTGTCGCAACCGACATCGAAAATATCATTAATGATAACAGAAAACTGAAAGGCGAAGAATAGCGCACAAAGCATACCGCCGATTTTTATTAAAACAAACAAATCCCGTTCCGGGGTATCGTAAAAAAATAACACGGTGCCCATAAGGACCAAGGCAGAATAATGCAGAAGGCGCGTAATTCTGAGGTTTCTAAACAGGGCACGGCTCTTATTGGCGTCGTATCGCCAATACCAGACGATTAACAAAAACAAAGTAAACAGAAGCTCGGTCGTAACCACTATCCTTTCATCCACCATCCCTTTCAAAGAGCCGCCTAGTAACTGTAAAAAGAAAGAGCGAAACAAAAAAATCAAGTTCTTCATAAGAAAAATAAATCCGTTTATCAAAAAGTTCGGTATGGCAATATGGAAAAAACATAAACAAAAAACGATAAACGCTCCTAAGAGGGATAAAAATATCTTATTCCTTTTTAAAAAGATGTACAGAAACGACCACAGGGTCACGATGGCAATTTCGATTCTGAGGCTATAGGGGATTTCGGGGATTCTAAAAAACGGATTAAAGAAATGGATAAAATCAATTCCCATATTTTCCATAATATACTGATAAACAATCTCTCTCTTCACGAAGCGAGAGATAATGAAATCGATTGTCACGGGCAAAAGGATAACGGTGAAAAAGATCAGGCTTATTTTTGAAACCTTCGTAATTTCTTCTTTGGAGAAAAAATGCAAGATGAGAATGATGGCTAACAGCAGGGAGATAAAAAATATGGGGACGTGGAGAAGATGAAATAAATCGGCTACAGGAAAGACGCCTACGCTGACGATACACTCCAGGGAATCACGCAGGTAAATAATGCTTAAGGCTGTGGCGAGCCACAGCCCGAGTGACATCGGAAGCTCTTCGCAAGACTTTATAAAATGTTTGATTTTATCCAACATATCCGTCATTTCATTCCTGCTGAAGAATATCTTCGCCTGCCGTCTTTAATTTATTTTATGGCTTCGTGTATGGATTCGGAAAGCGTAGGGTGAGCAAAAATGGTATTACGGATAGAGGAGGCCTTCAGATGATTGGAAACAGCCAGAGTTAAACAAGCGATTAATTCCGTTGCCTTGGGGCCAACGATGGAAGCGCCTAAAACCTCCTCAGTCTTCTTGTCCGAAATAATTTTTATAAACCCATCGGCCTCATCAAGGATACGCGCCATGCCGGAACCCAGGAAATCGAACTTCCTTGCTTCAATATCTATGCCTTTTGTGTGGGCCTGTTCTTCATTCATGCCCACACTGGCTATCTCGGGGTCCGTAAAAATGCAATTGGGAACCGAGGCATCTTCTGCTTTCTTAAGCTGATCTGGATGGGCCATGTTATCTGCGGCGATGCATCCCTGATAAGCGGCAAAGTGAGCCAGCATCTTTTTTCCCGTGCAGTCCCCGGCCGCAAAAATATTAGGGATGTTCGTACGCAGATATTCATCAACGACGACCCTTCCCCTCTCTGTTTTTACGCCGAGAGTCTCCAACTCCAAGCCTTCTGTCCTAGGAACCCTGCCAACCGAAACAAGCACCAGCTCAAAATCATTTATGTTGACGCTGGAAGCATCCGTATCGGTATTGACTTTTATGCCTTTTTTCTTAAAGATCGTCTCAAGCTTCCTGGCTACTTCCCTATCCTCGCCCGGTAAAAGCTGGGGCATTTTTTCAACAACCGTGACCTGAGAACCAAATGCGCAGAATAAACTGGCAAATTCACAACCAATAACGCCCCCTCCGATAATCAAAAGTGTAGCGGGAATCCTTTTTATGTTCAAAAGAGTGTCACTGGAAATGACTTTTTCATTATCGAATTTAAGAAAGGGGAACTCTATGGAAGTTGAGCCTGTAGCAATAAGGATAAATTTAGTTTGGATCTTCTGGGAGCCAACCTGGATTTCTTCCGGAGACAGGAGCTTCGCGTTTTCTTTTACGACATCAATACCCTTAAGCATAAACTGTATTCCTGAAGCAAGCTGCCGGATAATATTTTCTTTTCTTTCCTGGAGCTTTTCAAAGTTTATTTGCGGAGACAGGGGCTCAAGGCCAAACACAGCTGATTTTCTGGCTAGCGAATACACCTTGGCGGATTGAATCAGTGTCTTAGTAGGAATGCATCCAAGGTTCAGGCAGGTGCCGCCGATCTGCGCCCTTTCGATAAGGCAGACCTTTAACCCTGATTCTTTGGCGCGCAGGGCTGCGTTAAAACCTGCCCAACCAGAACCGATGACTGTCAAATCATACATGGTTTAAATTAGTTTATAGTTCATAGTAAAAGATTTTACTTTGAACAAGGTAATTGTTTTATTAACTGGGATAAGGCTTGTGCCGAAGCGTTGAACTTTTCCTTTTCTTCCTGATTCAGCTCGAGTTCAATGATTTTTTCGATTCCCGTTTTTCCTAGACGGCAAGGGACACCGATGCAGACGTCTTTGACCCCATATTCGCCGTTTAAATAAGCTGAAACGCCTATGGTCCTTTTCTCATCTTTCAGAATGGTTTTAACCAGCGAAGTAATGGCTGCGGAAGGAGCAAAATAAGCACTGCCGCTACCAAGCAGCGTCACAATCTCAAGGCCGCGGGAAACCGTTCTCTTCACCAGCGTCTCTATCTTGGCGTCATCCAGAAGCTCATCCAGCGCTATGCCTTTTACCTGACTGAAACGCGGTAGAGGCAACATCTCCTCTCCGTGGCTTCCGATGACGCAGGCATCTATATCCAGGACAGAGGCCTTTAATTCCTGGCTGATGAGATTAGCAAACCTGGCTGCATCAAGGCTTGCGCCCATGCCCATCACCTGATCTGGGCTAAAGCCGGTCTCTCTTAATACAAAATACGTCATCAGGTCCAACGGATTGGTGACCACGATGACTTTAGCCTTCGGCGCTAATTTCTTGAGAGAGCCGCAAATCTCTTTAAGGATTTCCGCATTTTTTTTGAGGAGTTCCTCGCGGGTCATCCCCGGTTTGCGGGCAAGGCCTGCCGTTAAAATGATCATATCAGAACCTGCCAGCTGCCCGATATCTTCTGAACCCTGGATTCCATAGTTACGCAATACGATGGGCCGGGCATCCTCCATATCCAAGGCCTTGCCAAGCGCCAGGCCTTTCACAATATCAATTAACAGGACTTCTCCGATACTTTCTTGGGCCAGGCGCAAAGCCGTTAAACTACCCACATTCCCCGCTCCCACTATAGAAATTTTCATTATTTTAATTTTGCGATAATGGCGTCTGCCATCTGGCTTGTCCCTACAGCGGACGGGTCTGTGGGTTGAGGCTTGAAATCATAGGTTACGGATTTGCCTTCCGCCATGACGCTAGAGACGGCATTTTCTAACCGTTGCGCAGCCTTTTCCTCTTTGATATACATAAGCATCAGGACCCCGGATAAAATCATGGCTGTAGGATTCACTTTATTAAGGCCTGCGTATTTCGGCGCTGAGCCATGCACGGCCTCAAACACAGCCGCTTCCTCCCCGATATTGGCGCCCGGGGCAACACCTAGCCCGCCCACAAGGCCAGCGCACAAATCAGAGATAATGTCGCCGTAGAGATTAGGCAGGACCAGCACGTCGTAATTCCTGGGCTTTTGCACCAGCTGCATGGCCATATTGTCAACGATGGCCTCTTCAAATAATACCTTGCCCTCATAAACTTTAGCTACCTCTCGGCCCACCTTAAGAAATAAGCCATCAGTAAATTTCATGATATTGGCTTTGTGCACCAGAGTGACTTTCTTGCGGTTATTTTTGAGGGCATACTCAAAGGCAAATCTAACGATCCTTTCCGAGCCGAATTTGGAAATGGGTTTTATCGATACCCCTGAATCCGGCCGGATTTCCTTTTTTGTATGTTTTTCTATCTGGCCGATGAGCTCCTTTGTCTGCGGTAGACCCTCTTCAAATTCAATGCCAGCATACAAATCTTCGCTGTTCTCCCTCACCACCACCAGGTCAATATCTTTATAAAGGCTCCTGACGCCAGGATAAGATTTGGCTGGCCGGACACAGGCGTATAAATCCAAAGCATGCCTTATGGCCACGTTGACCGAGCGAAACCCCCCGCCTATGGGGGTGATGATAGGGCCCTTCAGGGCCACTTTATTTTTTCGGATGGAATCAAGGACGTTATTCGGCAGCACCTCGCCGGTTTGGTACTTCGCTGACTCGCCTGCCTGGACTATTTCCCATTCTATTTTTGCGCCTGTGGCTTCAATGCATCTTTGCGCCGCACGCGTCACTTCAGGCCCAATGCCGTCTCCGGGAATCAATGTGATCTTATGCATCATGTGACCTCTGGTAACCTTTTGTATTTTTTTAAATAGCTGACAACGCCCCCTTCTTTTAATATCGCCTGCATGAACTCTGGCAAAGGTTTAATCACAAGGACGCTATTTTTCGTTCTGTCCCTGACCTCTCCCTTGCCTAAGTCTATCTCCAGTTCATCCAAGTCTCGGATCTTATCCGTATCGGTCTCGATAAGCGGCAACCCGATATTAAAACCGTTACGGTAGAATATGCGCGCAAAAGACTTAGCCATTACAGCACTGATCCCTGCTGCTTTTATGACCAGCGGCGCCTGCTCGCGGGAAGAACCCATGCCAAAATTCTTCCCCGCCACCATCACGGACTTGCCAGGGATAATCTTTGAAGGAAAATGAGGGTCTATATCCTCCATGATGTGGCTGGCGAGCTCCTTGATATCCGTAATGGCGAATTTATACCTTCCCGAGATGATGAAATCAGTGTTGATATTATCCCCTAATTTTATCGCCCTGCCGGTTATTCTCATGTCACATCTGTTTAAATTCTTCGGGGTTCTTCACTTTAGTCATCGCCATATCCAGGGTGATAACGCCCTTCTGGACCAGTTCCTTCAATGACTTATCCATGGTCTTCATCCCATACTGGGAACCTGTCTGCATCAAGGTCGGTATCTGTTGGATCTCCTGCTCGCGGATGAGGTTTCTCACCCCTGCTGTGCCGATCATGATCTCTGTTGCCAACACACGTCCCTTTCCGGATGCATGAGGCAGCAATAATTGAGAAACAACACCCTGTAAACAATCCGCCAATTGAAGCTTGACCTGCTGCTGCTGATGCGAAGGAAACACATCGATGATCCTTTCCACTGTTTGAGGCGCATCAGGTGTATGCAACGTGGTTAAAACCAAATGGCCGGTTTCAGCCGCGGTCAGCGCCGTGGATATCGTCTCTAAATCGCGCATTTCGCCGACGACGATGACATTAGGGTCCTGCCTTAAGGTATGCCTTAAACTTTCGGCAAAAGAGCGCGTATCGGAATAAACCTCCCTTTGCTTGATGATGCTTCTCTTATTCGTAAATACGAATTCGATGGGGTCTTCAATGGTTACCACAAGACACTCCCTTTCGCTATTGATAAGGCCAATCATGGCAGCCAGTGTCGTGGTCTTACCCATACCTGTGGGCCCTGTGACCAATACGAGGCCGTTGGGCTTACGCGCCAGCTCCATAACAATAGGCGGGATCCCCAAATCCGCATAAGAAGGTATCTGGGAAGGGATACGCCGGAAAGCCGCCTCAACCGAACCCTTTTGCAAATGGACATTGACGCGAAACCTGTCCAGAGAAGGCAGGGCTAACGAAATATCCAGCTCGAGCGTGCGCTCAAACATTTCTTTTTGCGGGTCTGTGAGGACGCTGTAAATCATCTTTTTTAATTCCGGCCTGCTCAAACTCTGCAGGTCGGTGCGAAACAGTTTGCCGTCAATGCGCAGCACCGGTGGCTCACTCTCCGTTATATGCAAGTCGGAAGCCCCTTTTTCTACGCACAATAAGAGTAGGTCTTTGATCTCCATTTTTCCTCCTTTTACAAGTAATCTCTGGGATCGGCGATAAAGCCTTTTACAGCCGATGCGGCAACTGTTGCCGGAGATGCCAAATATATAAAAGCATGGGGGTTACCCATCCGGCCTTTAAAATTTCTGTTCGCTGAGGAAATCACCACTTCATTGTCGGCAGGGATTCCGTTATGAGTGCCAACGCACGGCCCGCAGCCGGGTGCCACCACCACCGCCTGGGCCTTGATAAAAATATCGATCAGTCCCAGCCGCAGCGCTTCCAGATACACTTCCCGTGAGCTTGGCGCAATAATCATCCTGACGGTTGACGCTACTTTTTTTGATTTGAGGATGGAGGCCGCCACTTTAAAATCTGCAAGCCTTCCGTTGGTACAGGTGCCTAAAAACGCTTCCTGGATCTTAACACCCCTTATCTTTTCAACGGAGGCGACATTATCCACCGTGTGCGGTTGGGCTACCTGGGGACTCAGTTTCGATATATCAAACTCCAGGACCTGCTCGTATGGAGCGTCTTTGTCCGCCACAACGCACTTTATCTTTTTCTTAAGAGGCAGGCGGGGGCTCAGCCAATCTTGCGTTTTCTCATCCACCGGCATAAAACCGGCCTTCGCCCCCATCTCAACCACCATATTGCAAATGGTGAAACGGCCGTCCATATCGATTTTATCGATGACCGGCCCCTGAAATTCTATGGCCTTGTATGTGGCTCCGTCTGCCTTTAGGGTATGGATGATATGAAGGATAATATCCTTGGCATACACGCCCCTGGGGATCTTTCCACGAAGCACAATCTTTAAAGTCTGCGGGACCTTGAACCAGTTCTTTCCCGTGGCTAAGACAATCGCCAGGTCTGTGGAACCTGCTCCCGTAGAAAAAGCACCCAGCGCGCCATAGGTGCAGGTATGGGAATCAGCTCCCAAAACCAAATCTCCGGGCAGGATCCCTCCGGATTCCGGGATCACCTGATGACAGACGCCACAGCCGATATCAAAAAGGGCGGCATCGAAATCACGGCTGAAGGCGCGCATTTTCTTGTGCACGCGCGATACGCCCTCGTTGGGCGAAGGAGCGCTATGGTCAATCACCATGCAAAATTTTGTCTTAAGGCGCCTCACGCCCAATTGCTTGATCCGGTCAATGATGATAGAAGATGTGCCATCCTGGCCAAAAGCAAAATCAACTTTGCATACCGCAAAATCAAGCGCTCTTAAAGTTCTTCCCGCGTGAAAGCTTAAGATTTTTTCTGCAACTGTTCGGCCCACTTTTCTATCCTGTCAAACCCCTTTTCCAGCTGCTGGAGGCTGGTCGCAAAACTTATACGCACAAAATCATCCCGTCCGAATGCTTGGCCGGGGATAAGGCTTACGTAAGTCTCATCCAGCAGGCGCTGTGCAAATGCATTCGACTTTATCCCTGTTTTAGAAATATTGCAAAAAATGTAGAAGGCACCCACGGGCAGGCTAAAATCAAGCGACTTAATGTTTTTCAGCCGAGAAACGCAATAGTCTCTGCGCTTCTGAAATTCCTGGCAGATGCTTTTCGAAAAGTCTTCGGGAGCATTTAAGGCGGCGACCCCTGCTTTCTGGCTGATGGATGTGGGGTTAGAGGTGGAATGGTCCTGTACCTTTGAGATGGCAGCAACAATCTCTCGAGAGGCACCCAGATAACCGATACGCCAACCTGTCATGGAATAGCTTTTAGACAAACCGTTGACCGTAATCGTCCAATCATAAATCTCTTTTCCTAATCCTGCGATGGAGACGTGCCTGAGGCCGTCAAAAACCAGCTTCTCGTATATCTCATCGCTGATAACGTAAATAGCTTTCTTGACGCAAAGTTCGGCTATGGCCTCTAATTCTTTTTGGGAGTACACGCATCCCGTAGGATTTGAGGGGCTGTTTAAGATAAGAACGCGGGTCCTGGATGTGATGTTTGCTTCTAGGTCCTTAACGGTCATCTTGAAATTATTTTTGAAATCCGTGTTAATGAAACGGGGAGTCGCCTCACAGAGGTTGACCATCTCCGGGTAACTCACCCAGTAAGGCAGGGGTATCAAAACTTCATCCCCAGGGCCGGTGAGAACAAACAGGGTATTGAAGATGCTATGTTTGGCTCCGCAGGAAACGACGATCTGGCTGGGGTCGTAGGTGAGGCCGTTATCTTTCTTGAATTTTTGGCAAATTGCTTTTTTTAACTCGGGGGTCCCTGTGGTGGGCGTGTATTTGGTGAAACCGGACTGGATGGCCTCAACCGCTTTGGCCTTTATGAAATCGGGGGTGTCGAAATCAGGCTCTCCGGCAGCCAGATTAACTACGTCCCACCCTTGCGCCTTGAACTCCTTGACTTTTGCCGTTATCGCCAGGGTCGAAGAAGGGTTTATTTTGGATAACCGGGCTGGTAGCCTGAAACCTTTTTGCATCGCTCAAATTTTTTATAAAGAATCTCTTTCCTTTTTGAAAATACCTCTCAAGCCTCCTAAAAATTTCTTTGTCGGTTTTTTGGTGATCGGTGGTTTTTCTTTAACAGCAGCAGTTGGCCCCCGCCCCTCCCTCTTCTCCTCAACGGGCTTCTCCTTCGGCCCTTCTGTTTTCGAAATCACTTCCGGCTTGGTTTCCTTTTCTTTTTTGTATTTTTTCGGTTCTTTTTTGACTATCTGGGTCAATTCCAGGAGGACGAGTTGCGCATCATCTCCCCGCCTCTTCCCCAGCTGGATGATCCGGGTATAGCCACCCCTGATCTGAGCAAAGCGCGGCCCCAGCTCTTTGAAGATTTGAGTCACGAGCGGATGGCCACCTAGCAACCTGAAAGCCTCTCTCTTCGCCGCGAGGGTATTGGCTTTGGCCAAAGAAATAAGCTCTTCAACCATAGGCCGAACCGCCTTGGCTCTATGCAGCGTGGTTTTGATGCTCTGATGAATCAACAGGTTTCTGGCCAAACTTTTGAGGGTGGCCCTGCGCCAGCTGGTTGAGCGGCTCAATCTGTATTTTGCTTTTCTGTGTCTCATGACCTCTTAAGCTTTCTTCAATTTCTTGGGGTCAATCTGCACCCCCAATGTCAATCCCATCCCCAAAAGAAGCTCCTTGATCTCGGTCAACGACTTTTTCCCGAAGTTCTTAAAACCCAACATCTCATCTTCGTTTCTTTTCACCAGGTCTCCGATTATTTTGATATTGGCCTCCCTCAGACAATTGGAACTTCGCACAGACAGTTCCAGTTCGGAAATCGGAAGTCTTAATTTCTCGTAAAGAACGAGTTCCTCCTTGGTCATCTCAGGCTCTTCTTCCGTGTACTCTTCCGGCAGCTGGCCGAAATTGACAAAAATATCCAGGTGACGTTGCAGAATGTTAGAGGCGTAAAGAAGGGCATCCTTCGGCGAGATGGCGCCGTTCGTCCAAATATCTAGGATAAGCTTGTCATAATCCGTTCGCTGGCCGACGCGGGTGTTTTCTACATAAAAACTTACTTTTTTAACGGGCGTAAAGATAGAGTCAATCGGAATAAGCCCGACCACCTTTTCTTCCTTCTTGTTTAATTCCGCCGGCACGTAACCCCGACCCCTTGAAACCTCCATCTCCACATGAAACTTTGTCTCCTTGGTGAGCGTCGCGATGTGCAAATCCGGATTGATGATCTCAATGGTCTCATCCACATGGATGTCCTTCGCCTTCACCTCTCCCTTAGAATCTTTTTTGATATAGATGGTCTTGGGGATTTTGGAGTGCGAGTTTAAGACCAACTCTTTGATATTCAAAATGATCTCCGGCACATCTTCCACCACTCCCGGAAGGGTTGAGAATTCATGCGCGGCACCAGTTATTTTGACGCTAGTGACGGAGCTGCCCTCAATGGAAGAAAGCAGGATTCTTCTTAAAGAGTTTCCCAGGGTGACGCCATATCCTTTTTCAAAAGGAGCGGCCATAAATTTACCGTAGGTATCTGTATAGGTGGCCTCATCACATTCTAACCTTTTTGGTAACTGAAAATCTCTCCATTTTATACCCATCTTACCTCCTCACTTCGTTCGTCGGAAATTGGGATTTAATCCAATTGAATTATTATTTTGAATATAATTCCACGATCAGCTGCTCCTGGATGGGCAGCTGAATGTCTTCTTTCTCCGGAAGCCTCAAAACGGTTGCGCTCCATTCATTGCGCTTAAAATCGAGCCAGGAAGGCACACTTCTGTCTTTGCTCGCTTCCAAGAAATCTTTTATCCGTATGCCTGCCTTTTCCTTCGTCTTGGCCGCAACCACATCCCCTTGAGCGACCAGGAACGACGGGATATTCACTTTCTTATTATTGACGTAAATCTGATTATGCCGCACGATCTGCCTGGCGGCTGTCCGGGAGGTAGCCAGGCCCATGCGAAAGACCACGTTGTCCAGCCTCCTCTCCAATAACTGGAGAAGGACTTTTCCGGTAACACCTTTTGTCTTGGAGGCGATCTTGAAATATTTGCGGAACTGTTTTTCCAGGACACCGTACATCCTTCTGACTTTTTGTTTTTCCCGAAGCTGAAGGCCGTAATTGGAAAGTTTTGTCCTGCGGGTGCGGGATTGGCCGTGCTGGCCAGGCGCATAGGCCCTGCGCGAAACAGGGCACTTTTCCGTCGAACATTTCGTACCCTTTAAAAACAGCTTCTCTCCCTCTCTTCGACACAACCGGCAAACGGCATTAATATACCTACCCATGGATCAGACTCTCCTTTTCTTCTTAGGGCGGCAGCCATTATGAGGGATGGGCGTGACGTCCTTAATCGAAGTTATGGTAAGGCCTGCGGCCTGTAGGGCGCGTATGGCGGACTCTCTGCCAAACCCCGGCCCCTTGACATACACATCCACTTCTTTAATCCCGATCTCTTTGGCCTTTCTGGCCGCATCCGTCGCAGCTATCTGAGCGGCAAAGGGCGTGGATTTCTTGGAGCCGCTATAACCGACGATTCCTGGAGCCGACCACACCAGGACATTCCCCTGCTTATCCGCTATGGTGATGATCGTGTTATTGAAACTGGCCTGGATATGGGCGACGCCTGTGGTGATGCCTTTTGCGAGCTTTTTCTTCTTTGCTTTTTCTTTGGTGGCCATATTCTCCTCTTAATTTATTATTTGGCTGGCTTGGCAGCGGGTGCCGCCTTCTTCTCTTCTGTTTTCTTGATCACGGCCATGCCGCCTTTACGCGGCCCCTTGCGGGTCCTGGCATTCGTGCGTGTGCGCTGGCCTCTGACAGGAAGGCCCTTCTTGTGCCGCAAACCCCGCCAGGAGCCGATATCCATCAATCTTTTGATGTTCTGGGAGATATCACGGCGCAAATCTCCTTCCACTTTATAGCCGCTTTTTTGCAGGGTGCTCGTGATTCGGGAAATCTCCTCTTCGGACAAATCCTTGGCACGCTTGCCAGGGTCCACATTGGCCTCTTTAAGGATAACGTTGGAGTTGGCGCGCCCCACCCCGTATAAATACATCAGCGAAATCTCGATCCTCTTCTCTTTAGGCAAATCCACACCAAATATTCTTGGCATTCTGTCCTCGCTCTATTAAACTTTATTTTTTTTAAAGTCAGCCCTGCCTCTGCTTATGCTTCGGATTCGAACAGATGACGCGCAAGACCCCTCTTCTCTTGATGATCTTGCACTTATCGCAAATCTTTTTTATGGATGCCTTGACTTTCATTTGACTCTAAAAGTGATCCTCCCGCGGCTGAGGTCATAAGGGGACAATTCCAATTTGACCTTGTCCCCCGGCAGGATGCGGATAAAATGCATACGCATCTTTCCGGAAACATGCGCCAGCACCATGTGCCCGTTTTCCAATTCCACCTTGAACATGGCATTGGGCAATGCCTCGATAATGCGTCCTTCTGTCTGTATCAGCTCTTCTTTGGCCATATTTAGTTCGTCAGGATCTGCGGCCCTCTTTCCGTGATGGCCACCGTGTGCTCAAAATGGGCCGAAGGGCTTTTATCCTTTGAAACAGCGGTCCAGCCGTTTTCCAGAACTTCCGATTCCCATGTCCCCATGTTCACCATGGGTTCGATCGCCAACACCATCCCTTTTTTAAGCCTGGGGCCAAGATGAGGCCTGCCGAAATTGGGGATTTCCGGGTCCTCGTGCAATTGAAAACCGATGCCGTGGCCCACAAACTGCCTAACCACGGAATATCCGTTCTTTTCAACGTGCGACTGAATGGTATGGGATATGTCCGATAAATTATTGTCGATTCTGGCCTCCTGGATGCCTTTGGATAAAGCAGCTCTGGTTACATCAAGGAGGTTTCTAAGATGAGGGCTGATCCTGCCGACTGGCAAGGTTACGGCCGCATCCGAAAAATATCCTTTGAAATTCACGCCCAGGTCCAGGCTGATGATATCCCCCTCTTTCAATCTCCTGTTTCCCGGGATCCCGTGAACGATCTCTTCGTTAATGGACGTGCAGACAGAAGCCGGAAAACCTTTATATCCTTTAAAAGCGCACACCGCACCCTCGCGCTCGATGAGATCTTCGGCCAGCATGTCAATCTCTACGGTTGTCAAGTTCGGTTGAATAAGTTCCTGTAATCTTTCCAGGACCCTGGCCAGTATCTTGCCCGAATCTTTAAGCATCTTGAGGTCCTTTTCGCTCTTTATGGGAATCATCCCGCAACCTTTAACATCTGCACCATCTTATCTAAGACAATTCCGGCCTCTTCATCCGCACAAAGGCGCGCAAGCTTTCGGCCTGATTCATAATATTGAATGAGCGCGGCCACTTCTTTTCTGTAAACCTCAAGGCGCATTTTTACCGTTTCTTCCTTATCGTCCGTCCTCTGATAGAGCGACCCGCCGCAATGATCGCAGAGGCCTTGAGCTTCAGGGGGCATATTGGTCGTATGGAAATTGGCACCGCATTCCCTGCAGACCAAGCGGCCCGTCAGGCGCTGCAGAATGACGGGGTCGCTGGCATCCAGGTAAAAGACCTTGTCAATATCCATACGGCTTGCTTTGAGTATCTCATCCAGCGTCTTTGCCTGATTCTCATTCCTGGGGTAACCGTCCAGGATAAACCCCCCTCTGATATCCGGCTCGCTGAATCTTTCTTTAAGCATTTGTGCCATCAATTCATCCGGAACGAGGAGTCCGCGGTCCATATAATCCTTAGCCTCCTGGCCCAGGGACGTTTGCCTCTTCACGTTTTCCCTTAAAAGGTCTCCTGTGGATACGTGAGGAATTCGTAACCTTTCGGCCAATCTCTTCGCCTGCGTTCCTTTCCCTGAACCCGGAGCTCCCAATAGTATAATTCGCAAAATCAATCCTTATCTACGGCCCTTGATGTGTCCTGACTTGATGAACCCTTCGTAATGGTGCGTCAACAGGTGCGACTCGATTTGTTTGAGCGTATCCAGCATCACCCCGACGATAATCAGGATCCCGGTCCCGCCGAAAAATGAAGCCACTAAATAAGGGACCTTGAGCCAGGCCATGATAAAATCGGGAAAGATGGCGATGACGGCGATGAAGAGGGCGCCGGCCAGCGTGATGCGGTTCATCACATAATCCAGAAAATCGGCAGTGGGTGCACCCGGCCTGATCCCCGGGATAAAACCGCCGTACTTTTTCATGTTCTCCGAGATGTCCGCAGGGCTAAAAACGATAGCCGTATAAAAATAACAGAAGAAGACAATCAACAGGGCGTACACCCCAGTATAAAGCAAGTGCCCCCGAACCAACCCCTGGGCCAAACGTTGAAAAGCGGGATTCGGGATAAAAGAGGCAATCGTTGCCGGAAAAAGAATAATGGACTGGGCGAAAATAATAGCAATGACTCCGGCGGTATCCACCTTTAGAGGGAGGTACGTCGATTGGCCCCCGTAGATCTTTCGACCGACGATCCTGCGGGCATACTGAACCGGAATCTTTCTTTGGCCCAGCGTAATCATGATGATGCTAAAAACCACGATCGCCAGTAATGCAGCCATCACGACCAGCGTGAAAGGCTGGATCTGCCGGCGACCGGGAGAAAACGGAGATATCAAAACGAACAACTGGTGTAGGGCTGCAGGAATCCTGGAAATGATGCCTGCGGTGATCACGAGCGATATGCCGTTACCTATCCCTTTTTCCTGAATCTGCTCTCCCAGCCACATGATGAAAATAGTGCCTGTTGTCAGGGTCAGGACGGTGAGGATTCTAAAACCCCAGCCAGGATTCATGACAATCCTTAACCCTTCGAAACGCGCCGGGTTTTCCAGCCACAAGGCAATAAAAAAGGATTGGACAGTGGACAACGCAACAGTGGAATAACGGGTATACTGGTTGATCCTCTCGTAGCCGGCTTTGCCCTCCTTAGCTAACTTCTCCAACTGGGGGATGACGGCCGTAAGAAGCTGCATGATGATGGAGGCGGATATGTAGGGCATGATGCCTAAGGCAAAGATGGTCAATCTTTCCATAGCCCCACCGGAAAACATATTGATGATTCCGAAAATGGTGCCCCCTTGCGTCTTGGCGATCCGGTTAAAAAACTCCGCCAGCGCCGCTGCATCAATACCGGGGGTCGGGATGTAGCAACCCATCCGGTAAACGACAATCAGCGCACCCGTAATCA
Source organism: Candidatus Omnitrophota bacterium (assembly GCA_043798795.1). Taxonomy (GTDB): domain Bacteria; phylum Omnitrophota; class Gorgyraeia; order Gygaellales; family Profunditerraquicolaceae; genus JBDRKE01. The sequence goes on along the minus strand of JAZDOJ010000033.1, from coordinate 24,538 downwards.
AAAGGCGCCTTTTTAAATCGGGGATTTTAAATGAATTGAACAGGGCACTAAGCATGGATTACCTGGGTTTGGCCTCCGGCATTCTTGATCTCCTGGGCAGCCCTCTTTGAAAAGGCATGCGCCTGGACCGTAACGGCGCTCTGGATTTTTCCGTCCCCTAACACCTTGACCAACCGAGTTTTATCTTTTATAAGGCCTCTGGCCTCTAGAAGCTCGAGGGTGATGTTTGCTTCTTTTATCCTGCCTAAATCATCCAGATTGACGATCTGATATTCCTTTTTAAATTTATTCGTAAACCCCCTCTTGGGTATTCTTCTAATAAGAGGGGTTTGCCCGCCCTCAAAACCCGCATAAAAATCTCTGCCTGAGCGCGAGGTCTGTCCCTTGCTCCCGCGCGTGGAGGTCTTTCCATGGCCTGAGCCAGAACCTCGCCCCAATATTTTTCTGCGCTTGTGAGACCCTTTCGGCGCTCTTAGGTTGGAAAGGATGCTGACATAAGGCGGCTCTTTCTGTTTAACCTCAGCGACCTTCGCTTTGACTGTTCTTTTCTTAACAGCCTGGGGTTGAGCTTTGGGAGCTTTTCGGAGGAGCTTCTTAGGTCTTAGAATCTTGTTCTTCATTGACATTGCCTTTTAATTCCTTGAGGCCTTCGATGGTTGCCTTGATGACGTTTACGGGATTATTGGACTTCAGGCATTTCGTGAGAATATCCTTGATACCTGCAGCTTCGCACACGGCTCTGACAGGGCCAGCGGCAATGACACCCGTACCCTCGGAAGCAGGCTTTAATAAGACCTTTGCCGCGCCGAAGACGCCAAGGACTTCATGGGGAATCGTCGAGCCCTCCATCGTCACCCGCATGAGGCTTTTTTTGGCTTTCGTCAAAGACTTGCGGATGGCATCGGCAACCTCATTGGCTTTATCCTGCGCAAAACCAACCCTGCCTTTCGTGTCTCCCACCACCACTAGTGCGCTGAAATGCAATTTCTTTCCGCCTTTGGTGACTTTGCACACACGGTTGATGCTGATAATTTTCTCTATTAATTCCTGCTGCTGCTCGATCCTGATTTCTCGCATTTTTTAAAACTCCAATCCGCCTTTTCGCAGCGCCTCGGCAAATGCCCGAACCCTGCCGTGATACAAATAGCCGGCGCGGTCAAAGATAACCTTGCTGACCCCTTTTTCTTTGACCTTGCGGGCAAACACCTCTCCAAAGAATCCAGCCGCCTTGATGTTTCCTGCACGGGGACACTGACTCCTAATCTCTTTATCCTGGGTGGTCATGGTCCACAGGATCTTATTCTGGGTGTCATCGATGATTTGCGCGGCCAGGTGCTTGAGGCTACGATGGATAATTAACCGCGGCCTCCCCTTTTCACCATGCATGCGTAATTTTATGCGATGGTGCCTTTTTTTCCTCAATAGTTCTTTCTTGTTCATGTTTTATTTCGTAGCGACCTGGGCCTTGCCGACTTTCTTCTTCACGTATTCTCCCACGAAACGGATCCCCTTGCCTTTATAAGGCTCCGGAGGATACACAGCCCGTATCTCTGTGGCCATGCGGCCGACCAGCTCTTTGTCTATGCCGCTGACGACGATCTGTGTGGGCTTGGGAGTCTCTATCTTGATGCCTTCAGGGATAGAAATTTGGACCGGATGAGAGAACCCCAGCTGCATATTCAAACGGCTGCCCTGGACAGATGCCTTAAACCCGACGCCAATAATCTCCATCTCCTTAACGTATCCTGTGGTCACGCCCTTAATCATGTTGGCAATCAAAGCGCGATAAAGCCCATGCAAAGACCTGTCCATTTTCGTATCGAGGCTTCGCTTGACAAGGACCTGGTCCTCTTTAATTTCAATAGTGATCCTATCAGAGAAAGGCTGATTCAGTTTTCCTTTGGGCCCTTCAACAAAAACCGAGCCATCCCGGACCTCTACTTTTACGTCTTTTGGTATGGCTATTGGCTTCTTTCCGATTCTTGACATTCTTTAAACCCTCACTTACCACACATAGCCGATCACTTCTCCACCCATCCCCGTCTCCCTGGCCTGCTTATCCGTCATCACTCCTTTAGAGGTTGAAATAATGGCTAACCCCCGCCCCCTTAATACAGAAGGAACCTTTTGGTGTTTGACGTAAAAGCGCAAGCCCGGGCGAGAAATCCGCTTGATATTCCTTAAGGCCGGTTTATGGGAGACGTATTTCAGGTAGACCCTGGCTGTGCCCTGTTTGTTATCTTCCATCAGTTTATAATTTTCTATATAGTTTTCAGCCTTCAAGATCTCCAGAATAGACTTTATCGTGGAGCTAGAGGCCACATCCGCCGTTTCCTTGCGGGCCATATAAGCATTGCGTATGATGGTAAACGTATCCGCGATTAAATCCGTCCTTGACATTTTTCGCTCTCCAATTAAATCACCAGCTTGCTTTTTTAACGCCGGGGATTAAACCCTGCCAGGCCAGCTCCCTGAAGCATATCCGGCACAGTTTGAATCTCCTTAAGAAACCGCCGGACCTGCCGCAAATATTGCAGCGGTTATACTGACGCGCCGAATATTTGGGGGCCCTTTTCCATCTTGCCAGCTGCGAGTTTTTAGCCATCGTGTTTAACGTTCCTCGGTGCCAAACGGCATCCCGAATGATTTTAATAATTCTTTCGCCTGTTCCTTGGTCTTTGCGTTCTTGATACAGAAAGTGATATCCATCCCTTGAGGCCGTGCGATCTTGTCGTATTCGACCTCGGGGAATATGGTCTGCTCATTCAGGCCTAACGAATAATTTCCGGCCTCATCAAAGGAATTTTCGGACACGCCCCTGAAATCGCGTATACGCGGAAGCGCCACGTTCACCAGCCGATCGAGAAACTCGTACATCATGGCGCGCCGAAGCGTCACCTTGCAGCCCACCGGCAGACCTTGCCTGATTTTGAAATTGGAGATGGCCTTTTTGGCCCTTCGGAGGATGGCTTTCTGGCCCGTTATCGAAGACATTTCCTGCATGGCCTTTTCCAGAATCTTAATATCTGAGATAGCCTCTCCTACGCCCATATTGACCACAATCTTCTCAAGGCGCGGGGCCTCCATCCTGTTTTTCAGGTTAAAGGTTTGCATCAAATGGGAAACAATCGTGTCTGCGTATTTAACTTGTAATCTCGGCTTCATGTTAAATTGTCTCTTTGCAACTCTTACAGACCCTGGCCTTAGTCTGGTCTTTCAAGACGGTAAAACCCACCCGTACGCCACGATCGCATTTTTTACAAAAAACCATCAGGTTAGAGACGTTAAGAGACGCTTCAATGGAAACAATTCCTCCTTGCTGGTCTTGGCGGGTCTGCCGTTTATGTTTTTTCACCAGATTGACCCCTTCAACAATAGCGCGAAGGCCTTTTTCTGAATCTAGAATCTCAAGGACCTTGCCTTTTTTTCCAGCGTCTTTGCCCTTCGTCACCTGTACTGTATCGCCTTTCTTTATCTTTTGCATTCTTTTACTCCAAACTATGAACTAGATAACTTCCGGTGCCAATGAGATAATCTTTGTAAAATTCTTTTCCCTTAATTCTCTCGCCACGGGGCCAAACACGCGGGTGCCCCGGGGGTTGGATTGAGTATCTATAAATACGATGGCGTTGCGGTCGAATCTCAGCAGAGAACCGTCAGGCCTTCTGATAGGCGACTTGGTCCTTACCACCACAGCCCGGCCGACTTCCCCCTTTTTGACCAGGGCATCCGGTGATGTTTCTTTAACGTTCACGTTGATGATGTCGCCAACTTCCGCAATGAACTTACCCTTACGGCCCAAGACGCCGATCATCGAGGCACGTTTAGCACCGGTATTATCCGCAACATCTAAGATGCTTCGTAACTGAATCATTCTTCCTTCTTCTCTTCTTCAGCCAGATGCGTGGTCTGCGCTTTCTTTACAATCTGGACGAGCCTGAAACGCTTATCCTTAGAGAGGGGCCTGGTCTCGACAATGCGCACCCTATCGCCCATATGGGCTGCACCCAATTCATCGTGCACTTTATATTTGTTGAATTTTCTGATCCTTTTGCCGTATTTCTTATGCTTTCTCAATGTGGCGATGCGCACAATGATGGTCTTCTGCATCTTATCGCTGATTACGGTCCCTGTAAATTCTTTCCTCTTGCCCATTTTATTTCTCTCTCTTTTCGTTTAAGATCGTTTGAATTCGCGCGATATCCTTCCTGGCCAGCTTAAACTCATGCGGTTTTTCCACGCGGCCTGCGTATCGCTGGGCATTGAGCTTAAAGAGCTGCTCTTTGAGCGCTTTCTCTTTCTGCGTCAATTCCTCTTTGGACATATTGCGTAACTCTTTTGCCTTCAATGACTTAGAACCTTCCTTTCCTATTTACTTATGGGCCCTGGTGATGAACTTCGTCTTCATGGGCAATTTATAGGCAGCAAGCCTGAAGCACTGGCGCGCATACTCCTCGGGGACACCCCCTAATTCAAACAGGATACGGCCTCTTTTGACCACGGCCACCCAATGGTCTAGCTCTCCTTTGCCTTTGCCCATACGCACTTCCGCGGGTTTTTTGGTTATGGACTTATCCGGAAAAACCCTGATCCAAAGCTTGCCCCCTTTATGCAACTGCCTGGCCAGGATAACGCGCACGGCCTCTATCTGTGTATTCTTCAACCATCCGTTCTCCAACGACTTCAACCCGAATTCCCCGAAAGCCAAAACGCTTCCCGTCGTGGCTATGCCGCGCCGGCTGCCTTTCTGCAATTTCCTGTATTTGACTCTTTTGGGCATCATCACCATTCGAACAATTCTCCTTTAAAAAATCCTAATCTTTGGATGCGTCCTTTGCCAGAGATTCTGTTTTAGGCGCATTCCCTACGCGCACTATCTTTTTTATAAGGACATCCCCTTTATAAAGCCAAACTTTCACGCCAATCAGGCCGTACGTAGTCAAGCTTTCCGCAAATCCATAATCGATATCCGCGCGTATGGTCTGTAGAGGCACCTTGCCTATCTTATAAGTCTCTGTGCGCGACATTTCAGCGCCATTAAGCCTCCCAGCGCAACTAACCCTGATCCCTTTGGCGCCTGCGTTCATCGTCTGCTCCATGGCGCGTTTAACCGCACGGCGAAAAGCCACCCTTTTTTCCAATTGAAAGGCGATATTCTCCGCAACCAACTGGCCGTCCAGCCCTGGGTTTTTGATCTCTTCTATGTCGATGGATATTTCTGTCTTGATCATATTGTTCAGGTCTTCGCGCAGCCGTTCTATGTCGGCTCCGTGGCGGCCGATGACGATCCCGGGGCGCGCCGTCAATATGCGGATCTTTAATTTCTCGGCTAACCTTTCGATGATGATCCGAGAGACCGCAGCCTGCTTAAACCTCTTTTTAATGAATTTTCGGATCTTGTAATCCTCAAAAATAAACTTTGAAAAGTCACTCCGCTTGGCGAACCACCGGCTGTGCCAGGATTTAATATAGCCGACTCTGAATAAAAACGGATGAACCTTCTGTCCCATTTACTTTTCTCCTGATTTTAGATCCAGCTCTATTTTGATATGGCACGTCCTCTTCCTGATAGGGGCAGCCCTTCCAAAAGCAGCGGCTTTAAATCTTTTCCAGGCAGGCCCGGGATTACAGATCAATTTGGATATATAGAGGCCTTCGGCGTTAAAACCTTTGACTTTTGCATTGGCGCGAGCGGATCTTAAAAGTTTTATCAAATACTCTTTAGGTCGCTTGTTCAGATGGAGCAGGATGCCTTCAGCCGCCAGAACATCTTTATGGCGGATCAGGTCTATAACCTGCCTGACCTTGTTCGGTGAAATCCTCAAGAATTTTCCCTCAGCTTTTGCTATCATATCTTAGGTCTTCTCCACCGCTTTCTTGGCCTTGACGCCTCCGTGTTTTCTGAAGATGCGTGAAGGAGCAAACTCTCCCAGCTTATGCCCCACCATGTTCTCGGTGATAAAGACAGGGGCATGCTTTCTGCCGTCATGAACAGCAAAGGTCAAACCTACGAAATCAGGAATGACGGTCGAACGCCTCGACCATGTCTTGATGGCCTGTCGGCTGCCGCTACGCCTCACCTTTTCAACCTTCTTCAGCAATTTCTCCTCTACGAACGGCCCTTTCTTTAAAGAACGCGGCATGGACTACTTCCTCCGTTTTATGATAAACTTATCCGAGAAACGAATCTTTCTTGTCTTATAACCTTTTGTGGGTTTTCCCCAGGGGGTCACCGGATGAGGGTTTCCCTGGCCGGATTTGCCTTCACCGCCGCCGTGCGGATGGTCCACGGGATTCATGGCCAGGCCCCTGACGGTGGGTCTAATGCCCAGCCAGCGCTTTTTTCCAGCTTTTCCTAAAATAATCGCTTCATGCTCAACATTACTTAGCTGGCCGATGGTGCCATGGCAATCGAGATCCACAAGCCTAACTTCCCCTGAAGGCATTCTCACGTGCGCAAAATCCCCTTCTTTCGCCATGATCTGGGCACTGGCGCCCGCAGACCTGACGACCTGACCGCCTCGGCCTTTATTGATCTCAATGTTGTGGATCAGGGTTCCGGATGGAATATGCCTCAAAGGAAGGCAATTGCCGATTTTGAGTTCTGTTTCTTTCTGATTGCTTGCGACAATCGCATCCCCTACCGTTAACCCCAAAGGAGCCAGGATATATCTTTTCCCCCTGTCAGGATATTCGATCAAAGCGATTCTCGCCGAACGGTTAGGGTCATATTCTATCCCTAAGACTTTTCCGGGCACGTCCAACAGGTCCCTTTTGAAATCAATGAACCTCAGCATCCTTTTGTGGCCGCCGCCGCGATGACGGACCGTAATGCGGCCGTAAACGTTCCTGCCTCCACTTTTCTTAAGAGGGGCCATCAAAGATTTTTCGGGCCGCGCCTTCGTGAGCTCCGAAAAATCAGGCCCGCTCATGTGCCGCCGTGATGGAGTTGTGGGTTTGAATTTTATGTTCCCCATTATGCTGTCTCTATTTTCTGTCCCTCTCTTAACGTCACAATGGCTTTTTTTGAATCCGCCGTTTTACCTATTTGATACCGAACCTTCTTCAGTTTTCCTAGCGAGATAAACGTGTTGACAGACTTAACCTTCACCTTATAGATGCTTTCCACCGCCCGTTTGATTTCAATTTTATTGGCGTTGCGCCCTACCCGAAAAAGATACTTCCCGTGAGGTTCTGCGAGCGTCGATTTTTCCGTGCGTATGAGCGCTTTGATGATATCCGTATGGTCCACCATGGCACTAATCCTTTAAGAAGCCTCTTTAGCCTTGCCCTCCGCAAGCGCCTTATTGACATGCAACCGCTCCGAAAGAACGCGCAGGGCTGCTTTTGTGACAATAAGCCTGCGGTGACTGAGCACCTCGTAGGCATGGGTGTCGCTGGCTAGGTTAATGTCAAGAAAACCGATGTTGCGTATAGCCAGCCTTAAGGGCTTATCTATTTTTTCAATCAACATGAGCAAAAGGTGACGGTCTTTCTTACGGTTCGTTTTTATCTTTAAATTAGAGAATATTCTGGATGCCTCTTTCGTCTTGGGTTCCCTTAGCGTTATACTGTCCAGGACGATCAAGTTGTTTTCTTTTACCTTGGCGTTAAGCGATGATTTTAGAGCGTCCTTTTTTATTTTATCCGGCAGGCGATAGGAAAAGTCTCTCGGGTGAGGGCCAAAGGTAACCCCTCCATGGCGCCAAAGCGGTGAACGCGTAGAACCAACCCTGGCGCGACCCGTGCCCTTTTGCCTCCAGGGTTTACGGCCGCCTCCTGAGACTTCTCCTCGCGTCTTCGTAGAGGCCAGGCCCCTTCTTTGATTCGCCCTATAGGCCACAACCGCCTGATGCATGACCGCCTTATTGATGGTGCCGTTAAAAACCTTGGCATCCAGCTTGACGGTATCGACTTCCTGGCCTTGCGTGTTATATATAGGTAACGTTATCCCTTCCATTTTTTGATTTTACTATAAACTAGGAACTTTGAACTTGTTTAGCCTTTTTCTTTTTCGCACTAGAGATGATGACGTAGCTATTTTTATGACCTGGCACACTCCCCTTGACCAGGAGGATATTATTCTCGGCGTCTATCTTGACGACGCGCAAATTCTGAGTTGTGGTCATCTGGGCTCCCATATGGCCAGGCAGATGATGACCCTTCCATACCCTGCCGGGTGTCGTGCTTGAACCCAGGGAGCCGATGCGACGATGAGACGTGGAACCATGCGTTCGAGGCCCACCGTGCCAATTCCAACGCTTCATGCCTCCCTGAAACCCTTTACCGATGGAGACACCACGGACATCCACAAAATCTCCTGGCTTAAACAGGCCCACCTTCAACTCTTCTCCGACCTTGTATTCCAGAGAGCCATCTTTTAACATCTCTCTTATGATCTTAAGGGGTGGCACTTTAAGCTTTTTAAAATAACCCATCAGGGGCTTTTTCACGCGGCTTTCCTTAGCAACATCAAAACCGATCTGGATATTTTTCTCCTTCACGGCCAAAACCGGGCAGGGCCCGGCCTCGATGGCTGTTACCGAGACCATCTTGCCGTCTTCGGAAAAGACTTGCGTCATACCTAATTTTTTACCGATGAGACTCGCCATAGTTAATGAGCACTAAACTTACGAACACGACAGTGTAAGTAAGTTTATGTGCGAATTAATCCTTGCCACGAAAGATTCCGTTTGCCTGTCGTCGGTTTCGTGGCAAGGATAAGTTCGGCCAAGTAACTTATGTCGCACTTGCCGCAGAAGCGGCACACCGGCTGATCCGATAAAGCCGCGTGCCGTGCTCCATAAGTTATGGCCTCACTTAATTTCAGCATCTACCCCTGCGGGTAGATTCAGTTTTCTCAAAGAATCAATCGTCTTGGAGGTCGGCTCTAAGATATCGATGAGGCGTTTGTGCGTGGACAGCTCAAACTGCTCCCGTGACTTCTTATCAATCACCGGAGAGCGCAAGACCGTGTAAACTTCCCTTTTTGTAGGAAGAGGGACCGGCCCGCAAATGCGTGCCCCTGTGCGCCGCGCCGTCTCAACGATTTCTTCGACCGCCTGATCCAAAAGGCGATGGTCGTAGGCTTTTAATTTGATTCTAATTTTTTGCATTAAATGAGCACTAAGCTTACGAACACGACAGTGTGAGTAAGTTTATGTGCGAATTTATCCTTGACACGTAAGGTTCCGTTTACCTATCGTCGGTTTCGTGTCAAGGATATAACTCCTCTTACTACGCTATAACCTCCGTAACCACACCAGCCCCGACGGTATGCCCGCCTTCGCGTATGGCAAAACGTGATTCCTTTTCCATCGCGATAGGTATAATCAATTCAACTTCCAGGTTCACGTTATCTCCGGGCATCACCATTTCCACCCCCTCAGGCAAAGTCACGCTTCCCGTAACGTCCGTGGTGCGGAAATAGAATTGCGGCCGATAACCCTTGAAGAAAGGCGTGTGCCTTCCGCCCTCTTCTTTGGTCAGGATGTAAACCTGGGTTTTAAACTTGGTATGAGGCGTAATGGATTTGGGTGCGGCGATAACCATACCGCGCTCGATCTGATTCTTATCAACGCCCCTCAAAAGCAACCCGACGTTGTCTCCGGCATGGCCTTCATCCAGAAGCTTGCGGAACATTTCAATTCCGGTCACGACGGTCTTCTTGGTCTCGGGCCTCAATCCCACCAACTCCACCTCTTCGCCGATTTTTACTTTTCCGCGCTCGATCCTGCCGGTTCCGACGGTACCCCGGCCTTCGATGCTGAAAACATCTTCCACGGCCATAAGGAAAGGCTTGTCCATATCTCGGACCGGAAGGGGGATAAACTCGTCACAGGCCTTTATGAGTTCCAGAATGGGTTTACAATCCTCATTATTGGGATCCCCACCGGCCTGCATGGCTTTCAAAGCGCTCCCCTTGATGATGGGGGTCTTGTCTCCGGGAAAACCGTATTTTGTTAACAGGTCCCTGACTTCCATCTCAACGAGGTCAATCAATTCCTTGTCTGAAACCACGTCGATCTTGTTCAAGAAGACGACCATCGAGGGAACGTTGACTTGCCGAGCCAGGAGGATATGCTCTCTTGTCTGAGGCATGGGTCCGTCTGCGGCAGAAACCACCAAGATCGCGCCATCCATCTGGGCCGCACCGGTGATCATGTTTTTGATATAGTCCGCATGTCCCGGACAGTCGATGTGCGCATAGTGGCGCGCGTCGGATTCGTATTCGACATGGGCGACCGATATGGTAACGACCTTGGTCTCGTCTCTGACGGTACCGCCCTTGGCGATATCCGCGTATTCCCGCGCCTGGGCCTTGCCTAATTTGGCGAGCACGTGGGTGATGCAAGTCGTCAGAAGCGTCTTACCGTGGTCGATGTGGCCAATCGTGCCGATGTTCACATGCGGTTTTGACCTAACAAATTTCTCTTTAGCCATGTAAAACCTCCTTCATCTTTAAACCCTCACTCAAAAAGTTTTCCTTGTGCCTGCTGTGGAAAAACCTCCGATGATTTTTTCTGCTATATGTGAAGGCACCTCGGCGTAAAACGAGGGCTCCATTGTATAGGATGCGCGTCCTTGGGTCAAGGATCTTGAAGCCGTTGCATAATTAAACATCTCGCCTAACGCAACGTAAGCGCGGATGACGCGGACATTGCCCCGCTGGGCGAGGGAAACGATTTTGGCGCGCCTGGCATTCAAGTCACCAATCACCGTGCCCATGTACTCTTCCGGCACGATCACCTCAATATCCATAATCGGCTCAAGCAATATGGAGCCTGCTTTTTTTAATCCTTCGTTGAAAGCTATCGCAGCAGCCATCTGAAAACTCATTTCGGATGAATCCACCTCGTGGTAGGAACCGTCTGTCAAGACCACCTTGACGTCCGTCACCGGATACCCCACGAGACAGCCGCTCTTAGCAGCTCCCAGCACTCCATCCTCTACAGATGAAATGAATTCGCGGGGGATGGCTCCGCTTTTTATCTTCTCTTCGAAAGTAATGCCTAATCCCGGCATTTCCTGAGGCTGCATCTCTAAAACGACGTGGCCGTATTGACCATGCCCGCCGCTTTGCTGGATAAATTTTCCCGTAGCCACCACCTTCTTGGTGATGGTCTCCCGATAAGCCACCTGAGGAGAACCAACCTGCGCCTCAACATTAAACTCCCTTAAAATCCTGTCGATAGCTACCTCCAGATGCAACTGCCCCATGCCCGATATGATCGTTTCTCCTGTTTCATGATTATAGGTGACCCGAAAAGAAGGATCCTCCTCTGCTAATTTATGTAAAGACATGCCTAAGCGCTCCTGGTCCTGTTTGGATTTTGGTTCAATGGCCTGCTGGATGACCGGCTCCGGAAATCGGATGGACTCTATTAATATAGGAGTGTTTTGGGTGCATAACGTATCCCCTGTCTTGGTTTCTTTGAGGCCCACGACAGCCGCGATATTTCCCGTATGCACACTTTCGATCGCTTCCTGCCGGTTGGCATGCATCCTCAGCAATTTGCTCACGCGCTCTTTGACTCTCTTGGAGGCATTCCAGACAAAATCTCCGCTCTTTATGGTGCCTGAATAAACACGGACATAATTGAGCCTTCCCACGTAAGGATCTGTCGTTACTTTAAAACAAAGGGCAGAAAACGGGGCCTTATCCTGGGCCTGGATCTCCTCAAATTCGCCAGTATCAGGATTCGTCCCCTTGATGGGAGGCACGTCATGCGGTGAAGGCAAATAATCGCAGATCGCATCCAGCAAAAGCTGAATCCCTTTATTCTTAAGAGACGCTCCGCACAAAACAGGCACGAATTTATTCTGGAGCACGGTTCGCCGAATGGCAGCCTTGATATCCGCCACCTCTATTTTCTTGGCATGCACAAAAGCATCCATAATCAACTCATCCACTTCAGCGATTTTCTCCATGAGCCTGTCGCGCTCGTGATGGACAACTGTCTTTAAGTCATCGGGAGTTTTTAAAACTTGCCTCTCCACGCCCGCCTCGTCTTTATAGACAATCAATTTTTCCTCCACGAGGTCGATGATGCCTTCTAATTTATCATTCTGAAAAAAAGGCAACTGGATCGCCGCGGCATTCGCTCCTAATTTCTTATGCATCTGGATAATGGTATCCGACAAATTGGCACCGGTTCTATCCATTTTATTCACAAAGGCGATGCGGGGAACCCCGTAGCGGTCTGCCTGACGCCAGACAGTTTCTGACTGCGGCTCCACCCCTCCGACTCCGCAAAAGACGACGACCGCTCCGTCTAAGACCTTCAGGGACCTTTCCACCTCAATGGTAAAATCCACGTGCCCTGGCGTATCGATAATATTTATGCTGAAATCGTGCCACTGGCAGGTGGTGCAGGCCGCGGTGATGGTAATCCCCCTCTCCTGCTCCTGGACCATCCAGTCCATCGTGGCCGTCCCCTCATCCACTTCGCCGATCTTATACGTCCGGCCCGTGTAAAAAAGCACGCGCTCGGTGGTGGTGGTCTTGCCGGCATCGATATGCGCGATGATTCCGATATTCCTGATTTTGTCTAGTGGTATTTTTCTGTTCATCCTACCATCTAAAATGCGCGAAGGCCTTATTGGACTCCGCCATTTTATGCGTATCGTCTCTTTTCTTAATAGTCGATCCTTCCCCTTTATAGGCGGCGATGATCTCCTCTGCAAGTTTTTCCTTCATGGAACGGCCCTTTTTATTTTTGGCAAAGTCCCTGATCCAGCGCAAGGCAATGGACGTTCCCCGTTCCTGGCGCACTTCAATGGGGACCTGATAGGTCGCCCCTCCCACGCGCCGGGGTTTCACTTCAAGCCGAGGCCTTGCATTTTCCAGGGCTTTATGAAAGACCTTCTGCACGTCAACTTCGTTAAGCTGTTTCTTGACTAATTCGAGGGCGCCGTAAACCATCCTTTCGGCGATGGCCTTCTTGCCTTCCAGCATCACCATATTGATAAACTTGGCCACGATTACACTGTTGAATTTCGGATCAGGCAATACGACTTTTTCCTGTGCTTTTCTTCTTCTCATTAAATGAGCACTAAACTTACGAACACGACAGTGTGAGTAAGTTTATGTGCGAATTTACTTGACACGAAATGCTTCCTTTTATCTGTCGTCGATTTCGTGTCAAGGGATTCCTCATTATTTCGGCCTCTTCGCTCCATATTTTGACCGGGACTGCTTCCTCTGATTCACCCCGGCCGCATCCAACGTTCCGCGCACGATGTGATACCTGACCCCAGGCAGGTCCTTAACGCGGCCACCCCTGACTAAAACAATGGAGTGTTCCTGCAGGTTATGGCCTTCACCGGGGATGTAGGATGTCACTTCGATACCCGTCGTCAATCGCACCCTGGCGATCTTCCTGAGTGCTGAGTTCGGCTTTTTAGGCGTCATGGTACGCACCTGAAGGCAGACGCCGCGCCTCTGAGGACATGCCTTTAAAGCCGGTGACTTGGTCTTTTTCTTTTTTGAAATCCTCCCTAAGCGGATTAATTGGGAAATCGTAGGCATACTAAATTTTAACTCCTATTTTTCTTTCTCTTCTTTTTCCTGCTTTTTCTCAACTTTCGCTTTAGCGCTTTCGATGACCTTGATCACTTCGATGTCGCGATGGTCGCGGAAACCCGTACCGGCCGGGATCAGATGCCCGACAATCACGTTCTCTTTCAGGCCAAATAGTTCATCGCGCTTACCTGAGGCCGCAGCGTCCGTCAGGACACGGGTTGTCTCCTGGAAACTGGCCGCAGAGATAAAACTTTCAGTCGTCAATGAGGCCTTGGTAATCCCTAATAACAAGGGTGTTGCCTGAGCGGGTTTCCCGCCTTTTTTGATAACCCTGGCATTCTCTTTTTGGAACTTCCATTTATCGATTTGCTGCGTCGCCAGAAATTCCGTATCGCCCGGGTCCTCGATCCTGATCTTCTTGAGCATCTGCCGGATGATCAACTCGATATGCTTGTCATTGATGCGCACACCCTGCAGACGATAGACTTCCTGAACCTCATTGACGAGATATTCCTGGAGCACCTTATCTCCGCAAACCCTTAAGATATCCTGTAACACAACCGGCCCATCCGTCAACTGCTGTCCGGCTATAACCTTATCTCCTTTATAAACATTCGGATGTTTTCCGTGAGGAATCGTATATTCTCCTAACATCCCTGTGGTGGATTTGACGATGATGACGCGCTGCCCTTTCTTGGTCTCGCCGAATTCGACGAACCCGTCGATTTCGCTGATGACGGCCGGATCTTTCGGACGCCTGGCCTCGAACAACTCCGCTACGCGGGGGAGGCCACCCGTGATATCCCTGGTCTTCACCACAAGGCGCGGGATCTTTCCTAAAAGGTCTCCGGCTTCCACCTTCTGACCGTCTTTGACCAGAATGTGGGCACCCATGGGGATAGGATAAATGCCCGATACTTCTTTCTCCGAATCCAGCATCAGGATCTGAGGATGATACTCCTGCTTATGCTCAACCACCACCCGCTCCGTCAATTTCGTAACGGGATTCAGCTCTTCACGAACCGTGATATTTTCTTTTAAGTCTTCATACTTGACCTGGCCACTGACCTCCGTGAGGACGGGCAAGGTGTAGGGGTCCCATCGCGCAAAGGCAATGCCCTTGGCCACTTCTCCTGCGTCGGCTATGCTTAAAAATGAACCCTGGGCCAGAGGATAACGCTCCATCTCGCGGCCCTGCTTATCATTGATGCTAACAGAGCCATTCCTGTTCAAAACGACGAATTCCTTATTCTTGGCCGTGACCCTGAGGCTATGGTATTTGATGATACCTTTATTCTTAGATTTGATAAACGATTGCTCCACGACCCTGGAGGCGGTCCCGCCGATGTGGAACGTCCTCATGGTCAACTGCGTTCCCGGCTCACCTATGCTTTGAGCCGCAATGACGCCTACGGCCTCTCCTAATTCCACTAACCTTCCCGTGGCCAGATTCCTACCGTAGCATTTCGTGCAAGCGCCTTTTCCGGATTCGCACGTCAGGACGCTGCGGATACGGATCCTTTCAATCCCCAGCCTATCGATCATATCCGACTTTTCTTCGCTGATCTCCGTACCTGACTCAACGATCACCTCATCCGTGATGATATCCACGATGTTATCCAGGGCGACACGGCCGACAATGCGGTCCTTGAGGCTTACCACCACTTCATCCCCTTCGATAATCGCCGCAACCGTGATGCCGTTCAAGGTGCCGCAATCCGGTTCACAAACAATCACTTCCTGAGCCACATCAACGAGCCGGCGGGTCAAGTATCCTGCATCAGCGGTCTTCAGGGCCGTATCCGCCAAACCCTTACGGGCACCGTGGGTGGAAATAAAATATTCCAAAACGTTGAGTCCTTCTCTGAAGTTAGCGGTTATGGGGCTTTCGATGATCTCCCCTGATGGCTTGGCCATCAAACCCCTCATGCCGGCCAACTGCCTGATTTGAAGCCTCGAACCTCGGGCGCCGGAATCAGCCATCATGAATATAGGATTAAAAGGATCCATCCCTTTGAAGAGAAGGTCAGAAACCTTATCCGTCGCATGCGTCCAGATATCTATCACCTTGGATTTACGCTCGCTGTCCGTGATAATGCCTCTTCGATATTGCTCTTCCACTTTGACAACTTCTGCGCGGGACTCCTTCAAGACGTCCTTCTTTCCTTCCGGGATGTTCAAATCATGGATACCTATGGAGATGCCTCCTGCCGTAGCCATCTCAAAACCCAGCTTTTTTATGTCATCTAACAACTGAACCGTCGCCGAGTGGCCGAAGCGCTTATAGCATTCGACAACAATGTCTCCCACCTGCGTCTTGTTTAACTCCCTGTTGACAAAACCAAAACCCTTGGGCAGCTCCGCATTGAATAAGATCCGGCCGACGGTTGTCTCAATAATCTGCCTGCCGGTGGTGGCCTTCTTCTCCTCTAAATCGAAGATCGCCTCAATACGAAGTTTTATGGCCGTATGCAACTCTACAACTTTATCTTCGTAGGCGATGAGGGCCTCATCAGGATGGGCGAATATCTTACCTTCGCCTTTAGCGCCCGGTTTTATTTTGGTCATATAAGAAACGCCCAAGATGATATCCTGGGTAGGTGTGCCTATGGGCCGGCCGTCCGCCGGAGAAAAGATATTGTTCACGGAGAGCATCAGGATTTTTGCTTCCAGCTGCGATTCCAGCGATAGAGGCACATGGACAGCCATTTGGTCTCCGTCAAAATCTGCGTTGAATGCGGTACAGACCAAGGGGTGAATCTTGATGGATTTGCCTTCGATGAGGACCGGCTGAAAGGCCTGGATCCCTAAGCGGTGCAGCGTCGGTGCACGGTTCAAGAGCACCGGGTGGTCTTTGATGACTTCATCAAGAATATCCCATACTTCGATTTTACCGCGCTCAACCATTCGACGCGCTCCCTTGATGGTGTGCACAAACCCTTTTTCTCTCAGCTTTTTTATGATAAACGGCTCGAAGAGTTCCAAGGCCATCTGCTTAGGAAGGCCACACTCACCAAGCTTAAGCTCCGGGCCCACCACGATGACGGAACGCCCTGAATAATCCACGCGCTTGCCCAAAAGATTCTGCCTGAACCGGCCTTGTTTTCCTTTCAGCATATCGGAAAGAGACTTCAGGGGCCGGTTATTCGCGCCTATGACAGGCTTACCGTGCCTGCCGTTATCAAGCAGCGCATCCACCGCTTCCTGAAGCATCCTCTTTTCATTACGAATGATGATCTCAGGTGCTGCCAATTCGATAAGCTTCTTTAAACGATTATTGCGGTTGATCACCCTGCGATAGAGATCGTTTAAATCGGAGGTAGCAAAACGGCCTCCGTCAAGAGGAACCAGGGGTCTCAGATCAGGCGGAATGACGGGCAGAACCTCCAATATCATCCATTCCGGCCTATTCTTGGATTTCTTAAAATCTTCTACGATCTTTAGGGCCTTTAAAGCCTTACGGTTACCAAGCGCATCCTTGGATTTCTCCAGGTCTCGGTGTAATTTACGGCACTGGCTGTCCAGGTCCAGCTCTTTCAATAAATCCCTGACCGCCTCAGCGCCTATCTTGGCTTTAAAACTCCCCTGGTATTTCTCAAGTGCCTCCTGATATTTTTCCTCACTCAACAGCTCTTTCTTCTTGAGCGCAGAGGTCCCAGGGTCCACGACCACATATTCTTCGTAGTAGATGATCTTCTCCAAATCCCGCAGGCCGATATCCAATAAAGCGGACATGCGGCTGGGCACAGCCTTAAAAAACCAGATATGGGTAACGGGTGTCGCTAACTCGATATGGCCCATGCGCTCGCGCCTGACCGAAGAGCGATCTACTGTTACGGCGCAACGGTCGCAGGTAATTCCCTTAAATTTTATTCCTTTATATTTACCGCAGTTGCACTCCCAGTCCCGCACCGGCCCAAAGATCTTTTCGCAGAACAGGCCGTCCTTCTCTGGCTTCAGGGTGCGGTAGTTAATGGTCTCTGCCTTCCTCACTTCACCCCTTGACCAGGATTTGATAACCTGGGGGCTGGCGATCTTTATCGATATACTGTCAAACGTCAGGGCCTCTTCCATCTTATTTGGATTTCTCCGTTTTTATGTCCAGCCCTAAACCCTGCAACTCCTTAATGAGAACATTGAACGATTCAGGGGTTCCGTGGGATAAACGCTGCTCGCCTTTGACGATCGCTTCATAAATTCGCGTCCTTCCTGAAACATCATCGCTTTTGACCGTAAGCATCTCCTGCAAAGTAAACGCCGCCCCATAGGCCTCTAAAGCCCAGACTTCCATCTCTCCCAGCCTCTGGCCGCCGAACTGGGCCTTGCCGCCTAAGGGTTGCTGCGTTACCAGAGAATAAGGACCGATGGAACGGGCGTGAATCTTCTCATCCACCAGATGGATTAATTTCATGATATAGAGGTAACCCACCGTGACTTTCTGGTCGAACGGTTCCCCGGAGTAGCCATCATAAAGCGTGATCTTGCCTTCTTTGGGTAATTTTGCCTTCTCCAGCATCTCCTGGATCTCTGATTCTTTGGCACCGTCAAAAACAGGACAACTGATGTAAAGGCCTAATACCTTGGCTGCCCAGGAAAGATGCGCCTCCAGGATCTGCCCGACGTTCATACGCGAAGGCACACCCAAGGGATTGAGCACGATTCCAACAGGAGTGCCATCCGGCATAAAAGGCATGTTCTCTTCAGGGATAATCCTAGCCACCACACCCTTATTTCCATGCCTTCCGGCTAACTTATCGCCTTCGGCCATCTTTCGTTTTGTGGCGACATAAACCACCACGCGCTTTAACACACCTGCCGGCAGTTCATCGCCCCTGCGTACCTTTTCGATTTCCTGCTCCTCTTCAGCCAACAATTCTTGAATCTGCTCGTCAAAAGAAGCAGCCAGTATTTTTGCCTCTTCGTTATCGCTGAAATCCATCTTTTCGATCTTGCGGCTGTCTACACCCAAAAGGCTGGCCAAACGGGCGATCTTTTCTCCGCGGACAAATTCAGTCTCCTGATTGTAGTAAGCCTTTAATTCCTTTATTTTAGCGAGCTCCTTAGACTTTTCTTCCTTGGACTTACGGCCGCGATCCTTGCGCGAGAATACGTGGACGTCTATCGCCACGCCTGCAACGCCCGGAGGGGCGATCAAGGAAGTATCCCTGACGTCCCCTGCCTTTTCTCCGAAGATGGCGCGGAGCAACCTTTCTTCCGGAGAAGGCTCTGAATCCGTCTTGGGGGTGATTTTGCCGACGAGAATATCACCGGATCCCACCTCTGCGCCAATCCGAATAATCCCTGTTTCATCCAGGTTCCTTAAGGCCTCTTCGCTGACATTGGGGATATCGCGAGTGACCTCTTCGTTCCCCAGTCTCGTCTCGGTGGCCTCTATCTCAAACTCCTCTATATGGATGGAGGTGAACTGATCTTCCCGGATCAATTGTTCACTGACGAGGATGGCGTCTTCAAAATTATAACCGCGCCAAGGCATAAACGCGCATAAGACATTTCGGCCCAAAGCCAACTCTCCGTTCTTCGTGCTCATGCCATCCGCGATGATCTGACCCTTTTCAACGTGCTCTCCTAATCCGACCAGGGGCCGTTGATTCAGGCAGGTATCGGCATTGGTGCGCAGAAACTTCTTTAAGTGATATATTCTTTTACCTACGGTGATAGAAGATGAATCCACGGCGTTGACCTTACCGGATTCTTCTGCGACCACGACCGTCCCTGAATCGCGGGCCACTTTTTCTTCAATCTGGGTCCCGATAATCGGCGGTTCGGTGATCATGAGAGGCACGGCCTGGCGCTGCATGTTCGAACCCATGAGGGCGCGGTTGGCATCATCGTGCTCCAGAAAAGGAATCAGGGAAGCGGCTACAGAGACCAATTGCTTGGGAGAAACATCCATGTATTCGACTTGTTTGCCGGGGACTTTCGGGAAATCATCCTTGTAGCGACAGGAGACTTCCCTATCGACGAAATATCCGTTTTCATCCAGAGGAACATTCGCCTGGGCAATGACTTTCTCTTCTTCTATATCGGCGGTCAGGTATTCGATTTTCTTGGTGACGCGGCCTTCCTCGACTTTCCTATAAGGCGTCTCCAGGAGCCCCAGAGGATTGACGCGGGCGTAGGTGCTCAAAGAGGCAATCAAACCGATATTGGGCCCTTCCGGCGTTTCTATGGGGCAGACTCGGCCGTAATGGGAAGGATGGATATCCCTCACCTCAAAACCAGCGCGTTCGCGGGATAATCCGCCTGGGCCAAGCGCGCTGAGCCTTCGTTTATGCGTCATCTCAGCCAAAGGATTCACCTGATCCATGAACTGGGATAACTGGCTTCTGGCAAAGAAATCACGGATCTGATTGGATAATAACTTTGAATTGATCAGGTAATGGACGTTGAGGTTATCGAATTCCCCTAAAATGCTTAGACGCTCCCGGATAGAACGCTCCACGCGGCTCATACCGATCCTCACCTGATTCTGGACCAATTCTCCCACGGTCTTAACGCGGCGGTTTCCCAGATGGTCTATATCGTCGATCTTCCCGACGCCTTCTTTAAGCCTGATAAGGTACTCGATGACCTTAATCACCGTATCGGAATCAAGAATCCTTTTTTCCAAGGATACGTCCATCCCTAATTTTCTATTGAGGATAAACCTTCCGGAACGCTCCAGATCATATCGGGCAGGGTCAAAAAATAATCTATAAAACAGGCCTTCGGCTGCCTCTTTGGTGATAGGCTCTGTGGGCCTCATTTTACGGTAAAAATCTAGGTAGGCCTCTTCCTTATTCTTGGTGTAATCTTTCTTCAGGGTATTGATGATTTCCGGGTATTCTTTTTGGAAAGCCTTCAGGATATCGGCGTCTTGCGAGAATCCGAGGATCCTCAGGATCTGAGTGGCGGGAAAATTCCTTCTTCTGTCAACGTAGGCCAGGATCGTCTCCGTGAGGTCGTACTTAAACTCAAGCCACGCCCCTCGATAGGGGATGACTCTGCCGTAGAAAATCTTTTTGCCCGTAGGATGGAGCTCCTCTTCAAAAGAAACGCCGGGAGAGCGCTGCAATTGACTCACCACGACCCGCTCGTCTCCGTTAATGACAAATGTGCCTGTCTCGGTCATCAGGGGTATCTCGCCAAAATAGGCATCCTGCTCCTTGGTCTCTTGGGGCGTGGACAGTCTGAACTTCACCTTTAAGGGAGAGGCATAGGTCAGTGCCCGGATCTTGGATTCAGAAATGGTGTATTTTGGCTTTCCCAGAGAGTAGCTGATAAATTCCAACTTCACGGAGCGGTTGGCGTTTTCAATCGGAAAAATATCCTCGAAAACCTCTTGCAAACCTAAACGCTTTCTCTCCTTCAAAGACACATCCATCTGAAGAAATTCATGGTAAGGCACCAGCTGCACGTCTAAAAGGTTAGGGAGGTCGTAAACCTCCTTGAGCTTCGCGAAATTTTTTCGCTTAATCATTATCTTTGGTTTTCCGGGTTTGCCTATTGGCCGGTTTCCAGTTGAACTGACGAACCGGCGAACTGGCTAACTATTTAAGTTCAACAGTTGCTCCAGTCGCTTCTAACTTCTTCTTCATCTCTTGCGCTTCTTCCTTCGGAACGCCTTCTTTAACGGGCTTGGGTGCGGCATCAACCAGGTCCTTGGCTTCTTTTAAACCGAGGCTGGTCATGCTTCTCACCTCTTTGATCACCGAAATCTTGTTGGCTCCGGCGCTGGTTAGGACCACGTTAAAAGTGCTTTTTTCCTCTGCGGGAGCAGCGGCACCTGCACCACCTGCAGCACCCGCTGAAGCAACCGCCATCATCGGCATATTCGCCTTAACGTCGAACTTTTCTTCCAATGCCTTCACCAAATCCGAAAGTTCCAATACGGTCATGCTTTCGATAGATTTGATGAGTTCTTCCAATTTCTCTGCCATATCTCCTCCTTTGTGACTATCTTATTTTATTTGTTTTTGCTTTTACTATGAACTAACCCTAATTTGTCTTCTTCTGTTTAATCTGGTCCAGGCAATAAACAAACTTGCTCAAAATCTGGTTCAAGGCCATCACCAGGCCTGAAATGGGTGCATTTAATGTCATGACGACCTGTGCCCTGAGGGCTTCTTTTGAGGGCAACTTCGACATAAACTCGATATCTTTAACCTCAAGGAGCTTGTCATTTAAAAGCCCACCTTCCAATTTAAGCTGTTGGTGCTCTTTGGAGAAATTACACAAGACCTTAGAGATAGCCACGGGCTCTTCTTTGACGAACACCATGCCACAAGGCCCTTCAATCGATTTGACCAATGGCTCAAGGCCAACGGACGCAAGCGCCCTGCAGGCAATGCTGTTTTTAACCACAAAGAGGGCCGCGTTTGAATTCTTAAGATTCTGCCTTAAGGCGCTCAAATCCGGGCTGGATAAGCCGGAATATTTCAGGATAATGACGGCGTGAGATTCCTTCAGGTAGTTCTTGATGCGATTCTCTGACGCCTCTTTGAAAATAATGCCGAGTTTCTTCATCTGTTATATCGCGACCCTTACCCCTGGGTTCATGGAGGATGAGATCGAGAGCGACTGGATAAACTTGCCTTTGACCGTAGCCGGCTTGGCCTCATTAAGCGCTTCGATCACCTTGGTCGAATTATCATACAACTTGTCCTCTTCGAAAGAGACCTTCCCAACGGAAAGATGGATCCCCGCCTGCTTGTCAACGCGGAACTCAACCTTACCCTTACGCACGTCTTCCAAGGCTTTAAGGATATCCTGGGTGACGGTGCCGGTCTTGGGGCTGGGCATGAGACCCCGGGGCCCCAGCACCTTGCCCAATTTGCTTAAGTCTTTCATCATCTCAGGAGTGGCCAGGCACACATCGAAATCCATGAATCCCTGGGCAACCTTGTCCATCAATTCATTGGCGCCTACGTAATCGGCACCCGCCTCGCGCGCCAGCTTCTCCTGTTCCCCTTTGCAAAAAACCGCGACCCTCACTTTTTTTCCGGTGCCGTGCGGCAGCAACACAGTGCCTCGAACCATCTGTTCCGATTTCTTCGTATCCACATTTAAGTGGAAATGCAAATCCATGGAACCGTCAAATTTGGGCAAGGCCATCTTTTTAAGAGTTTGAATCGCCTCTTTCAACTGATAGACCTTATCCTCCTGTACCTGCTTGATGGATTCTTTATACCTTTTGCTTCTTGTCTTCATGATGAATTCAGAGCTCTTTATCCTTCAACCACAATGCCCATGCTTCTCGCCGTGCCTTCGATGATCTTAACGGCCATAGCAAGGTCTGCGGTGTTAAGGTCCTGCATCTTCTGTTTCGCAATCTCTTCGACCTGTTTTTTCGTAACCTTACCGATGATCTCTTTTCCGCTGGTTCCGGAGGCCTTGGCCAGATTCGCGGAGCGCTTCAATAAAATGGATGACGGAGGACTCTTGATGATAAAACTGAATGTCCTGTCTTCATAGACGCTGATCACAACAGGTAAAATCAGGCCTTCGCGGCTTTTGGTCTGGTCGTTGAATTGTTTACAGAACTGCATGATATTGACCCCATGCTGGCCTAAGGCCGGCCCCACCGGAGGTGCTGGGTTGGCAATGCCTGCCGGGACGTGCAACTTGATCTGTGCTTTTACCTTCTTGGGCATCTTAGACTTTCTCTACCTGCCAGTACTCCAATTCGACGGGTGTAGACCTTCCAAAAATGGAAACGCTCACCTTGACCTTGCCTTTTTCAGGGTGGATTTCCTCAACCGTTCCGTTAAAATTCAAGAAGGGGCCTTCGGTGATGCGGACCTGCTCCCCCTTTTCAAAAATGACCTTCGGGCTGGGTTTGACCTGGGTTTCTTCTGTCTTTTTCAAGATGTTATCAACTTCGGACTGGGGCAGAGGCATGGGCTTTCGGCCAAGACCGATAAATCCTGTCACCCCGGGGACTGTTTTAACAAAGAGGTAGGTCGACTCATTAAGCTCCATCTCAACGAGGAGATATCCGGGGAAAAACTTTCTCTGGGATATCTTTTTTTTGCCGGAACGCACTTCCGAAACCTGCTCTGTGGGAATAATCACTTTGGAGACCAAATCCTGCATGCCATCTCTGGATATTTTATGCTCAATGGATGTCTTGACCTTTTCTTCGGAACCTGTTTGTGTATGGACGACGTACCAGTGTTTCATCTAAATAGCAGACTTAATCCTTTGGAAAGAAAGATATCGACCGCACCAATAAAGGCAGCCATCAAAGCGGTAACGGTAATCACCACGATGGTTGAATCAATCAACTCCTGCCGGGAGCTCCAGGCGACTTTTCCTAGCTCGACTTTCACTTCCTTGATGAAACCTATTGTCTTTTTGATTATGTTCATGCGGTCATCTTTGTAAACTTAAGCGTTTTTTGCAGGAGCGGCAGGAGTCGAACCTGCAGTCACGGTTTTGGAGACCGTTGGTTTGCCATTAACCGACGCTCCTAATCCTGAACACCCTTGCTGCTTCACCTTTTCCCGGCTCGCGCCGTGATAAGTTCGGCCATAAATTTACGTTCGCTTGCACTCCGTAAATTTAGGCCTCACTTAGTTTCCTTATGAGGGGTATGCTTCTGACACGTCCTGCAAAATTTGCTCGTTTCTAACCTATCCTGATGCTTCTTCTTGTTTTTCGTCGCTGTATAATTCCTGTTTTTGCAAACACTGCACTCTAATGTGATGATTTCACGCATGGCTTATTGTGTGTTTTGGTTTGATTCGAAGCTGGAGACGAGAATCGAACTCGTGACCCCGTCCTTACCAAGGACGTGCTCTGCCGACTGAGCTACTCCAGCAAGTTGGATTTGCTCTGTCGAGCGCAAAAAAATCCCCCAAAGAATTTTTTTAAAAATTCTTTATAAACCCTTGCAATAACAATCTATTGCTGGATGCTGCCGAAATGATTATTTGGGTAGATTGTAAATATTTAAATATATACTAAAGATAGCGTTTTGTCAATAGTTTTTTAAATTATTTTTGTCAATTC
>JAZDOJ010000032.1:0-2178 GCA_043798795.1 Candidatus Omnitrophota bacterium | reverse complement strand
TGCGGGATGTGCTTTAGGACATGTCTCATCCCGGAAGGCAGGAGGGGGTTTTGCCGCAACAGGGAAAATAAAGAAGGCACCCTTTATAATATCGTTTTTGCCAAACCTTCGGCTATCCACATCGACCCTATCGAAAAAGAGCCCAGTTTTCATATGCTCCCCGGAACAAAAATCCTTTGTTTTGGCACAGCTGGTTGCAATTTCAGATGTAAGTTCTGCCAGAACTGGCATCTCTCCCAGCGTTCCCTCGAGGAGATGGAGCATGTCCAGAACGTGACACCGGAGGAAGCGGTGCAACTGGCTATAGAAAGAAATATACCCACGCTCTCCTTTACCTATAACGAACCCACGTCCTTTTACGAATACGTTTATGAGACCGCCAAGCTGGCTAAACAAAAAGGACTTAAGATTCTTTGGCATTCTAACGGCTCCATGAGCCCGCAGGCCTTAAGGGAGTTGTTAAAATACACCGATGCCGTTACCATAGACCTGAAAGGTTTTACCGAGACATTCTATCGCGAAGCCTCTTCTGCCCAGTTGCAACCGGTGCTTGAGACCTTAAAAATCATCAAAGAGGAAGGGGTGTGGTTGGAGCTGGTGAATCTGGTCATCCCGACCCTTAACGATAACCCCGATGATATCAGGCGCATGTGTGAATGGATCCGGGATAATCTAGGCCTGGATATCCCCTTGCATTTTTCCCGGTTTTTTCCCGCTTATCAGTTCATGGCTGTTGAGGCGACGCCTATTGAGACTCTCGAAATTGCCTATACAATAGCAAAGGAAGTAGGATTAAATTATGTGACCCTTGGCAATGTGCCTGGCCATGAACGCAATTCTACCTTCTGCCCCCAGTGCGGCCAAAGGCTCATTCATCGGGTCCATTTCAGCGTTTTAGAGAATAACATCAAAGACGGTAAATGCGGGTTTTGCGGAAAGGAAATACCAGGCATCTGGAACTAAAAGAAGGGGGCTCATCAATCGATGCATAAGAAAAGGATGGTCCTTGCGGTTTTACTATGCTGGTCTTTAGGTTTGGCCGGGTGCGCTTTCCTGACGCACAAGCAACAAATAACAGCTTTGAAAAGCCTAGGGGACGAACAGGAGGAACTTGAAAAATATGTCAACCAGCAGGAAGAGCTTTTTTTGAGATTAAAAAACGATATTCAAAATCAAAGATTGGTCAAAGGGACATCCAAGGAAGAGATTCTATCACTCTATGGAGAACCTATCTATTGTAAAGGGGCCCTTAATTCAAACAGCCAGCAGGAGACATGCCTTTATCGGCACCCCACCCGGTTTTTTTCCAGCGATCTGATATTCCTGGAGTTTGATTATGACCAAAACCTCTCTTCGTGGGAGGAAAAGTTTGCTTATTCTTTTTAGGAGGACGCTGTGTTCGCAACGTTAAACGATGTCTTGAGTAAAATATCCATTCTGCATTTAAATATCCGGTTTCATCGAAAAGAGAGCCTTGGATAAGATCGTGTCCACGAAAATCATGGAATTGCAGAAGCAAATGTAAGTCGAGAAGGTCTTAGGGCTCCTATTCTTCAAAAAATGTGGTATAATAAGTGCCATGATAGACAAAAGAAGGATACTGGTCATTGACGACGAGCTGGAAGTCGTTGATTTATTAAAAAAGCGCCTGGAGAAAGCAGGGTATCAGGTGGTGACTGCAACAGACGGGCCGCAAGGATTTAAGGCAGCGGTGGAAGAGAAGCCGGACTTGATTCTGCTGGATATTATCATGCCGGACGTGGATGGCTTGACTGTATTGAGGCAGTTAAAGGCGGAACAATCCACGAGCAGCATCCCCGTGATTATGGTAACGGCTAAAGGCATGGCCGATTCTATTTTTGAGGCCAAAAAATACGGGGCCACAGATTACATCATCAAGCCTTTTCATTGGGATGAGCTGCTGAAATTTATAAAAAGGTATTTGGGATTGTACGCAAAATAAAAGATGGGCTTAACAATCAGAAAAAGGAGACAGAAGATGAGAAGGATATTGGTTTTTTTCATGTTCTTTGTTGCGGCAACACTGATCGTTTCCACGGTAGCCTTTGCGGAGAAAGGGAAGAAGTTCCAGCATACGGACAAAAACAAGGACGGCACGATTGATAAGAAGGAATGGAAAATGGAGCAGGAGTGGGAGCACCATCATAGAGAAAAAGA
>JAZDOJ010000050.1:0-6704 GCA_043798795.1 Candidatus Omnitrophota bacterium | reverse complement strand
TTTCGAATATTTGTGATTTCAAACCAGGCTGGCGTGTCCAAAGGGATCTATTCTCAGGAAAACCTGGATGAAATGACCCAAAATATGTTGAAAGAGCTGGAAGGCGACGGCATCCATATCGATGGCGTGCATTATTGTATTCACCGGGATGAAGACCATTGTTCCTGTCGCAAGCCAAAAACAGGATTGCTTGACCGGGTCATGTCAGAGCTCCAAGAGAAGGGGTTCTCCTTAGAGATTAAAGAAAGTTTTTTCATTGGAGATACCATCCGCGACATGGAAACCGGCAAGAAGGCGGGCCTTAAGACCATACTGGTTTTTTCGGGTAAAGAAAAGCCTGAGAATAAAAAGAGCTGGCCTGTCCAACCTGACTTCACCGCAGATAGCCTCCTTGAGGCAGTTCCTATTATCCTGAAATGAAGATTCTAATCACCTACGCCTCAGCCGGAGCCGGCCACTTCAAGGCAGCTCAGGCCGTTTATCAACATCTGAAAAAGAATGGCCCGACGAATGAGTTGGCTTTCGTTGACGCCCTAAAAATGACCGATGGTGTTTTTAGATTTTTTTACAAGAGAAGTTATTCTTTTTTGATTCGGCATACCCTTTTCGTATGGCACCTGTTATTCTGCCTGACGGATTTTAAGCCCGCCTCCTGCCTCATCCGGTCCGTTGGGTTTATCATCAACTACTGTTATTCCCGAAGATTTATTCGCTTTCTGCTCAAGGAGCAATTCGATTGCATTTTCTCGACCCACTTTTTTCCGGCAGAGATCGCCGCGCACCTCAAAAAGAAGAAAAAAATCAAATCCCGCCTGGTGACCCTCATCACGGATTTTGGGGTGCATGGCTACTGGGTATCGGAAGGCACAGATCATTATCTGGTTGCCGCGGAGGCCACCAAAAGGAAGCTTATAAAAAAAGGGGTGATACCGGATTTGATAACGATTTCGGGTATCCCGGTTGACAGAAGTTTCCTGGAACCTTGTGATAAGACTCTGTTGCATGAAAAGTTTCATACAGACAAAAACAGATTTACGGTTTTGATTGCTGCAGGCTCATTCGGCATAGGCCCTATTGAAGCGTTGGTTGACCTTTTGGATAAAGAAGTCCAGATTTTGGTTGTTTGTGCGGAAAACAGGCGACTTTACGATTCGCTCAAGCAAAAAGGATACCGGCTCGTGCATGTATTCGGATTTGTGAATTATATGGCTGAGCTTATGTCCCTATCTCAGCTGATAGTGACCAAGGCCGGCGGAATGACCATCGCCGAAAGTTTAAGCAAAGGCCTGGTGCCTATCTTTATGATGGCGATCCCCGGCCAGGAAAGAGAGAATGTCCAAGTCCTCTCCCATTACGGCATTGGCTCCTACACAAGAAATATCGCTCGCTTAAGGGAAGTGATTATGGATTTCAAGGAGCATCCGCAGAAACTGGACGCGATTAAAGCAAATTTCGATAGAATAAAAAAGCCTCACGCGCTGGAGGAGATTAGCCGTGTTATATGCCCTGGTCGTGCTGGGTATACCTGTTGAAGGCCCTTTTGATTATCTTGTCCCGCCTGATTTAGAAAAAACAATAAAGCCAGGTCAAAGGGTCTGGGTGTCCTTTGGTGCCCGAAGGATGCTGGGGTTCGTGGTTGGCCTGAGCCGTCAAACTCAGATCAAAGACCCCAAAAAAATATTAGAGATTTTAGATGAAGGGTATGCCTTAGATAAAAAGATGCTTTCTCTCACAAGAGAGCTTTCCCGGTATTACTGTTGTTCCTGGGGAGAAGCTATTGAGACAGCCCTGCCGCCGGGGTTAAGAAAAGGCCGCAAGATGTCAATAGCTCCCATAAGGCCTGAAAGACCCTTGCTCCGCCAGGAGTTGATGGTACTCCATGATTTGGATGAAGCCGCTAAATGGGATGTCTATCTATCTAAGATTAAGGATACGCTGGGGGCCAAAAGGTCCGTTCTTGTCTTATTTCCTGATCATTCCGCTGTTTTAAAAGCCAGGCAGAAGTTCCATGAGGCCTTAGGTATCATGCCTATCCTTCTATACAGAAAGCAGGCTGCAGAGACAAGCGAGTGGCTTAAGATCAGGGAGGGGAGGTCGCAGGTTGTTTTGGCGTTACGTTCGGGGATCTTTGCGCCTTTGCCGGATTTAGGATTAGTCATCATAGACGCAGAGCATGACCAGGCGTACAAGCAAGACCAGGTTCCGCATTATCATGCCAGAGACGTAGCCCTTATGCGCGTGAATCGCGAAAAGGCAAGCCTCATCCTCGCCAGCGCCAGTCCCACGCTTGAAAGCATCTATTTAACCAGAAAGGGTAAGATGAAGTACGTTTTTATCCCGCGCAAGGCCCCATTTCCTGAGATTAAAATTCTCGACTTGAAGCGCCTGTCCTATAAAGAAAGAAAAAAGAACTTATTTCTTTCAAGGTATTTAGAAGATGCCATCAACGCCACTTTATCAGAAAAAGGTAAGGTGCTTCTTTTTTTGAACCGAAAGGGTTTTGCGACCTTTGCCTATTGCCACACCTGTGGCTTCATCCAGAGATGTCCCCGTTGCGATGTTCATCTGGTGTATTATTTCAATGAAAAGCTGCTGAGGTGCCACCGGTGTTCTTTCAAGACGCTTCCGCCTGAGATCTGTCCTCACTGCCTTGCCGGTTACATCAAGTATTCTGGGACAGGAACACAGAAAGTAGAGAGTGAATTGGCTCGAACTTTTCCGCATGCCCATATCCAGAGAATCGAGGATTTTGACAATTTGGATTTAAAAGAGGTCGACATGGCCATTTCGACAAGCGCCATCATCAAACACCCCGGATGCCACTTTGACCTGGTAGCTGTCTTGGGGATTGATAATTCCCTGAACCGCATGGATTGGCGTGCCTCTGAAAAGACCTTTGGTTTATTGATAGGGCTCCTGGGATTGACCGACAAGAAGATGATTATCCAGACGAGCTCACCCGATCACATCTGCTTCCAGGCCCTCTTTAAAAAAGACATTTCACTTTTTTATGAGGAGGAACTGCGTCAGCGCAAACAACTGAATTTTCCTCCCCATAAGCACATGATTTTTGTTAAGTTTCGTGGAAAGATTGAAGAAAAGGTAAAAGAGGTGAGCCATGCTTTTTTTAAGCGCATAAATGAGGCCAATGGGCAAAGGGATATCCGTGTCGTGTCGGTGAACAGGGCTCAACCGTCCCAATTGCGCGGGAATTACTATTGGCAGGTGCTTCTTATCGCAAAGTACCCCAAAAAAGCCAGTTTATTCTTAAAAATAAACTTAAAAGATTTCTCGCATTCGGGTATAATAGTAACCGTTGACGTAGATCCGGTCTAGTTCCGTATTTAAAGTTTTAAGCTAAATTATTTCATATGAATATCATATTTTTTGGCAGTTCCCATTTCGCCGTGCCGTCGCTAGAAGCGCTGATAAAGAGCGGCCATAAGATTTTATGCGTGGTGACCCAGCCGGATAGAAAAAAAGGCAGGGGCCTTCACCTGGGAGGCACTTCCGTAAAACTGGCTGCATCTGAAATGGGGCTAAAGACGTATCAGCCTCTTCATATCAATACAGCCGAAGCCATTACCTTTTTAAAAGCTTTCGGTGCGGATTTATTCATCATTATTTCTTATGGTCAGATTCTATCGCAGGAGATCTTAGATATCCCCAGATTATTTGCCCTGAATGCCCACGCCTCGTTATTGCCTCAGTATCGGGGCGCCGCACCCATCAACTGGGCCCTGATTAACGGAGAAAAGACTTCCGGGGTTACCATCATGAAGATGGAATTAAAGATGGATGCAGGCCCTATCATGATGCAGCAGGCCGTAGATATCCTCCAGCAGGATACGGCACTGATCTTAGAGGTTAAGTTAGCCAAAGTGGCGCAACAATTGATCGGGACGGCCCTTGAAAAAATTGCCTCTAAAGATTTCGAATGGATGCCTCAGGATGAAAAAGAAGCGACTTTCGCTCCCAAGCTGAAGAAAGAAAATGGTTCTATTGATTGGCAGGAGCCTGCTTTCAAGATCCATAACCTTATCAGAGGGTGCCTGGTCTGGCCAGGCGCCTTTACGCATTACAAAGGAAGGTTGCTGAAGATTTTTACATCAAGGGTCGTGCGTTTGTCTGATCCCGCTGTCAGCCGTGCTCCTGGCCGGATCATTAAAATATCCAAACAGGGTATAGCGGTGGCAACAGGAGAGGGGGATCTGCTGATTGAGTCATTGCAGGTCCAGGGAAAGAAGCCCATGACGGCCCCAGAGTTTCTCTTAGGGCATAAATTATCGTCGGGAGACATGTTAGAGAAAAAGTAGTTGCACGCAATTGTGCCTGTGGTATAATAAAATGTTATGCCGGAATTAAGAAAAGATCCTGTTATAGGCCGATGGGTGATTATTGCGACGGAACGCGCAAAGCGGCCGGACCAATTCAGCAGTTCCTCCCAGACAGCTCCCGAAGAAAAGCCCTGTCCTTTTTGCGAAGGCCAGGAATCCCACACGCCCCCAGAAATATACGCTATCAGGCAGAAACAGGCAGCTCCTAATTCACCCGGGTGGGAACTAAGAGTGGTTCCCAGTATTGCGCCTTTTTTAAAGGTAGAAGGGGATCTGGAGCGCAAAGGCCAGGGTCTTTATGATATGATGAACGGCATAGGCGCACATGAGATTGTTATTGAAACCAACCAGCACACAGGTCATATGGCAGACTTGACTGACAAGCAGATTGCCAACGTTATCTCCTGTTATATTGACAGGATCAAGGACCTGGAAAAGGACGAACGCTTTAAGTATGTCCTTGTCTTTAAGAACCACGGCTGGATTGCCGGAGGCGGAAGAGTCAGGCATTCGCGGTCACAACTTATTGCCACACCCGTCAACCCCAAGCGCGTTAAAGAAGAGTTGGCAGGGGCGCGGATCTATCATAAGTATCATGAAAGGTGCGTTTTTTGTGATCTCATCAAGCAGGAGTTGACATCAAAAGACAGGCTGATTTTGGATATCAACGGATTTATTGCCATAGCACCCTTTGCCGCGCGTTTTCCCTTTGAGGTATGGATCCTGCCCAAAAAGCATTCTTGCGATTTTACCAGCCTGGAAGAGAATATGCGGCTGGACCTGGCCAAGATCATGAAAACCGTCTTGGCAAAACTAAAAAAAGGCTTGAATGACCCGCCTTTTAACTACGTTTTGCACTCGGCGCCATTTCGTCGGCCCAAGGCAGGTTATTGGAAAACCATTGATGACGATTATCACTGGCACATAGAGATCATGCCGCGATTAACACGTGTCGCCGGCTTTGAATGGGGCACGGGCTTCTATATCTGTCCCTTGCCTCCGGAAGACGCGGCTAAATTCTTGAGAGAAGTGCAAATACCATGAGCGAATTAAGAAGAGACCCGATTGTCGGGCGCTGGGTGATCGTGGATACGGATCACCCGAATAAGCCGGAGGATTTTGAGCATGAGCCTCACAGCTGGAGGGGAGGGGTTTGCCCCTTCTGTTACGGGAATGAGGCGATGACCCCTCCTGAGATAGAGGCTATCCGGGACCCTCACACCAGCCCTAACACATCCGGCTGGCAGGTGCGCGTGGTGTCCAATAAATTTCCCGCTCTTCAGGTCGAAGGCGAATTAGACAGAAGAGGAATAGGCATTTATGATATGTCTAACGGCATAGGGGCGCATGAAGTGGTCATCGAAAGCCCCTACCACCATAAAGATATCCCTGATTTGCTCAACCATGAGATAGAAAATGTTATTGCCATGCTTTGCCGACGGGCTCTGGATTTGATCAAGGACAGCCGCTTCAAGTATATTCTGGTGTTTAAAAATTACGGGCCTTCGGCCGGCGCATCCCTGGAACATCCCCATATTCAAATCGTCGCCTTACCCATGGTGCCGAAGAATGCGTTAGAGCAGATCAAGGGGGCTCATCATTATTTTGAATACCGCGACCGTTGTGTTTTTTGCGATATGCTCAGGCAGGAAATGGAAGAGAAAGAGAGGATCGTTCTGGAAAACAAATATTTTCTCTCCTTCTGTCCTTTTGTCTGCCGTTTTCCATTTGAGATCTGGATTATGCCCAAGAAACATAATGCGCGTTTTTGCCACATGCCGCCAGAGGAAATTCCGGCGTTGGCCTCCATTTTAAAGGATTCTATCACTAAGGTTAAGAAGATCTTTCCGGATGCGTCCTATAATTTTATGATCCATTCTTCTCCGGTTAACGGAGACGGGGATGTGGAGGGGTATCACTGGCATATTGAATTTATGCCTCAATTGACGCGTGTGGCAGGATTTGAGTGGGGTTCAGGGTTCTATCTCGTATCAACCCCTCCGGAGTTAGCCGCCAAATATCTCAGAGAGAAATAAGTTCAATCAAACCACATAACAGGAGGTTATCAATGGCAGTAAAAGTCGGTATCAATGGTTTTGGAAGGATCGGCCGGCTCGTCTACCGAGCGGCATTGGTGAAGGGAACAAAGGACCTGGATTTTGTCGCGGTTAATGATTTACCCGTCGGGACAAAAACATTAGCGCATCTTTTAAAATACGATTCTAATTTCGGGACCCTGAATGCAAATATAGAAGCCAAAGAGGATAGTCTGGTCATCAATGGGAAGATCCTCAAGGTGCTCAGCGCCAAGTCGCCTGCGGAGATTCCCTGGAAGGATTACGGAGTGGAGCTTGTCATTGAATCTTC
>JAZDOJ010000045.1:0-4149 GCA_043798795.1 Candidatus Omnitrophota bacterium | reverse complement strand
TGATTTGGTAATTTTTGAAGTCATGATATAATCAATAAAAGAGAAGGGAGGAGATGGATGGGGTTGATTTCGCTTTTGTTCGCCAATCCGATCGCCTTTGTTGTATTGGCCGTGTTGTTGCTTTATTCCGTAATCGCCCATGAAGTGGCCCACGGATGGGTGGCGCATCTTTTCGGAGACGATACAGCGCTTCGCTACGGACGGCTGACGTTAAACCCGGCTTCGCACCTGGACCCGATGGGAACCCTCATGCTTTTCCTCGTGGGTTTTGGCTGGGCCAGGCCTGTGCCCGTGGATTATTACAACCTGAAGCGTTCGCGCCTGGCGCTGTTCAGCGTATCGCTGGCTGGTTGTGCGGCCAATATCCTCATCGCCATCTTCGCTTTGGCCCTGCTGCAATTTTCTTATATCGGCTCTCATCCGGGCTTTTCTACTATCCTTCTTTTGGTCGTCAGGATCAACATTATCCTGGGCGCCTTTAATCTGATCCCTATTCCGCCGCTGGATGGCTCAAAGATCCTCATGAGCTTTCTTTCGCCGAATGCTCAGGCCAGTTTCTCGAGGCTTGAACCTTACGGTTTCTTTATATTGGTGATTTTGCTTTTTACCGGGCTGTTAAACCCCGCGATCACCTTGATGCAGAGTCTTGTTTACGGATTGATCGCTTTGTTGTTTGGCTTCTTCAAATAGAGTGCTCTATAAAGGAGGCTCCTATGATGATGTGGTTAGGGATAGTTCTTTTGATCGTGCTCATCATCCTGTTGGCTAAAAAAGGCGGCGGCTGTTGCAGTAAGAAATAATCGTTCCTTGCGGAACCGGTCATGACCTTTAACCCTTTTTTTTGCGAAGGGCACCCAGACCTCTTTTGAGGGTTATGGACATATTCTTCCAGTTCGAAAAAAAACCTCTCCTGTTTAGAAATCCTAAATTCATTATATCCTGTACAAAACTTTCTTTGTTGCCAGGCTGTTTTCAGGCCTTGGAAGAGGCGCTGGCGCAAGGATTCTATGCGGCAGGGTTCTTTTCCTATGAAGCCGGATACGGCTTTGAGGAAAAGTTACAAGTTGCCCGGGATTACGATTTTCCTCTCATTTTTATGGGCGTCTATGATGCCCCCTGCAAGGACACCTTTAAAAGGAAATTTTCTCTTCCGAATGAAGTGAGAGATCTTCGCTTGAATATTGCGCCGCAAGCCTACGCTGAAAACATCCGCACCATCCGTGATTTTATTGCCAAGGGGGATGTGTATCAGATCACCTATTGCATCAAGCTGTTGTTTACTTTTCGGGGGGATGCGTTCTCTTTCTATAAGACGCTTTTTCGGGAGCAACCCGTGCCTTATCCGGCCTACATCGAAGCAGAGCCATTTTCCATTCTTTCCCTTTCGCCTGAGATGTTCATCAAAAAAAACTCCTCGCACGTCACCACCAAGCCCATGAAGGGCACCTGGCCGCGCGGATCGGATGCGCTTTCCGATCTCATCTATCGCATGCGCTTTCAGTTTGATGTAAAGAACAGGGCAGAAAATGTCATGATCGCCGATCTTTTAAGAAATGACCTGGGACGCGTGGGGCTCCATATCAGAGCACCCCGTCTTTTCGAAGTGGCAAAATACAGGACGCTCTATCAAATGACCTCAACGGTGACAGGCCGGGTGAATGAAGATTTATCTCTTTATGAACTTTTTGCATCGCTTTTTCCCTCGGGCTCTGTGACCGGAGCTCCTAAGATCCGCGCCATGGAGATTATCAGAGAACTGGAGAGAGAGGATCGCCATATTTATACCGGCGTTATCGGCTATATCACTCCTGCCAAAGATTTATTTTTTAACATCCCTATCCGCACCATCCTCATCCGCGGCAAGATGGCTGAGATGGGCATAGGCGGCGGCATTGTCTGGGATTCGACGCCTCAGGGAGAATGGAACGAGGGGTTGCTCAAGGCGCAGTTTGTCACGCAGGGATCCCGAAATGCTGTAACCCTTTACAAATAGAATATCTTTTGCTATAATAATTCATGAAAAATAGAGCAGGGGGATTTTAAAAATGACTCCTATGATCGAAGCCTCGATCAATTTAATCCGAAATATTAATTTAACCAGCGCCATCGACATTGCGGTGATCGCCCTGTTTATCTATATCGTGGTGGGATGGCTTAAAAAAGCGAAAGCCCGGTTCATGTTCGTGGGGATGCTGACCATCGGCATCCTTTACGTGTTCGCCCGCTTCTTCCATCTTTACCTGACAACGGTGCTTTTTCAGGAATTTTTCTCCGTGGCCCTCATCATGATCGTGGTGATCTTTCAGGAGGATTTTCGCCAATTCTTCGAGCGGGTGGCGACGTTGGAGATAACCCGTAAGCACAGAAACGTACCTGTCGACCAGAACGCTCTCATGGTCAATAATGCCCTCATCAATCTGTCCCGTAAGAATATAGGGGCCTTGGTGGTTATTCAGGAGAAAGACCCCCTGGACCGCCATTTAGAAGCAGGGACAAAGATAGACGCTTCATTGAGCGAGGTGCTGCTTGAGACCATTTTCGATCCCCATGTCCCTACCCATGACGGCGCCGTAGTCATAGACGGAAATCGCGTGGTGTATTCAGGGACACACCTTCCTCTTTCCACGAACGTCAAAGAGATCGGGCGATTAGGCACACGCCATGCCGCAGCCCTGGGCCTGGCTGAGCGCAGCGATGCCCTTTGTGTCGTTGTCTCCGAAGAGAATGGCATGATATCCGTTGCCAAGGATGCCAGGATCAGGGAATTATCGGACCTGTCGCAACTTTACGCTATCGTGGAGCGTTCCTACCGCACACGGTTCCCCCGCAAGCGCGGATTCAAGCCCTTGAGCTTCCTGACGCATAATTTTTTCGAGAAGATCCTTGCGGTGCTGCTGGCTTTTGGCCTATGGTTTGCCTTTGGTTCCAGTACGGAGATCGTCCGCCGCGATTTTGTGGTGCCCATCGAATACCGCAACCTGTCCGCTAAAACCGTCATTGAAGACCCCAAGCCTAAAGAGGTTACGGTCACCTTAAGCGGAACGGAAAAGGAATTCAATCTCCTCAAGCCTAAGGAGCTGACGTTGTCCCTGGATACGTCCAAGATCAAGTCCGGAGAAAACCTTATTACGCTCACTCCCGACTTAATAAAAAATTACGGAAACCTTTCGCTCGTTAATATTGATCCCAAAAGTATCATGCTGAAAGCCTACACCTTGATGACCGTACGTTTACCCATAGAAGTCAGGACAGAGGGCCGTGCTGCTTCGGGGTTAATCATCTTGGAGATCAAGGCAGAGCCTGCCGAAATAACGCTGGTTATCCCCGATACCTTGCCTAAAGAACAACTTATTGTTTCCACAGAGCCGATTCCTTTAAAAGATATCTTGCAGACGACAACCGTGACTTCAAGATTGATTGTCCCTCCCGAAGCCCGCTTTCCTGCCGATGCGCCTCCTGAAGTAAAAGTAACTTTCGTTATAGAAGAAAAGTAGGGCCTCATTTTTTATATGAACAATATCCAGCAGGTCAAGCGTCTGATACGTAAGAGTTCAGTCATCCTTATCTGCGGCCATACGAATCCCGACGGAGATTCCATCGGTTCGCTTTTGTCCCTTGGGCTGGGTTTGCAAACTTTAGGTAAGCGCGTGTATATGTTGAGTGAGGGGAGTATCCCGAAGCGCTACCAGAGTCTGCCCGGAGCCTCTCGAATCGTAAGGCGTCTATCTTGCCGGCCGGATTTAGCCATATCGGTTGACTGCACCTCCGAGGAGTTGTTGGGAAGCGCGCTGACATATTTTAGGAACGCCAAAGCCGTATTGGAGATTGATCACCACGAATTCCTTTCGCCTGCCCAATACCAGCGCCCAAAC
The DNA here is from genome assembly GCA_043798795.1 of Candidatus Omnitrophota bacterium. Classification (GTDB taxonomy): domain Bacteria; phylum Omnitrophota; class Gorgyraeia; order Gygaellales; family Profunditerraquicolaceae; genus JBDRKE01. The sequence goes on along the minus strand of JAZDOJ010000045.1, from coordinate 277 downwards.
CCTTAAAATCTGTGCGTCTTTGCTTGAGAAAGGCATAGATTTTTATTCCCTCACGGAAATGGTTTACTGGTCGCACAGTCGGGAGGAACTGATCCTCTCCAAGGTTTGCTTAGAGAGGGCCCACTTTTTAATCAGGGGGCGCATCGTCTGGTCCTTGATCAAGAGCCTGGATTTTCGAGGTTACGGAGGCCGTGATTCTGACGTGGATGCGGTGGCTGATGAGATGCGCGCCATCAAGGGGGTCCAGATCGCCGTGCTCTTCAGGCAGAAAAGTAGG
>JAZDOJ010000036.1:0-4919 GCA_043798795.1 Candidatus Omnitrophota bacterium | reverse complement strand
GTCAGAGAAAACAAAAATACAAAAACAAGGACCGGTTTCCTCATTGAAGTTATCTTACATTATAAAAAAGACAAGTCAAGAGAAAATAAAGCTATTCTTAATTATTCCTGGCTTAAACTCCTTAAGAATCAATGAGTTATGTATAATTTCTCCAGATGTCTTTGCCTTGTTATCTGCCTGTTTATATGGTATACTTTATGTAGAAAAAGATGGAGTAACGATAAGGGCAAACTCTTCGTAAGAAGGGGACGCAAAGCCGTTGCGTCCCTTCCAAATCCCTTAAAGGATTTGGAAGGGATTGGCAGGTTGCCGAAAACGCGTTTTATAGAACCTACTTCTTACAGAGTAGGTTATTTTTTTAGGGGATGAGAAAATGAAGACCCTCAAGGTGCTGCTGATAACCATAAGTATACTGGCCTTAGGCCTAAACTATTCCTTTGCCAAGGACAAAGATAAAGATGATAAGGAATCCAAAGGTAAAGGCCATCATGAGGAAGTTGTTGTCGAAAAATCTCGCCCCTCTCAAGCGCAGAATGAGGAACGTGAGAATAAAACGATTAAAAACCATAATGAAAACTCGACCCATGAGCAGAATCAATTGAGGGCGCGGTCAGTCCCAAAACAAAAAAACATCCTGGTTCAAAAGTCCCAGCAACACAAGGAACAGAATCGTTCCCTGGCCAGATTAAGAAAAACCGTTCAAAGACTGGAGCGTTCCCGCTGGGCTCATAATCCGCATGATACCAGGGGCCAGGGAAATAGGGGCCGGCCAGACATGTTAGCGCCCTATGGCCATGACAAGGATTCGGACCGCAAAGAATTGTATGGAAACAGGGGCAGAAGAATAAAAGAGCCTGCACCGGAGCCGGAACCCGTACCTGAGCCGATCCCAGATCCAGTTCCTGAGCCAGTACCCGAGCCAACACCCGAACCAACCCCTGAACCGGAGCCAACACCAGAACCCGAGCTTCCGCCAGAGCCAGAACCTGAACCCGAGCTTCCGCCTGAGCCGGAACCAGAACCTCCGCCAGAGCCGGATCCCTATTATCCGCCCTTCTAATTTCTAGAAAAGAATTTTCAAACGCAAGGCAAGATCAAAATACTTGTTATTTTCTGTGAATTCCTTGCTCAAGCCCTCGATTTTCAATATTGTACGATATTCGGGGACGATATGGCAGGCAAAAGAGAGTAGGCTGTTCTCGGTGAGCCTCCAATCCGTAAGAAAATCAATAAAATAATAAGGCTTAAACTGGTAATACCGCTCCCTCAAATCATACACCTGATTGGGATTGCCCAGCGTAAAATGATGCAGGCGGCTCGCGCTTTGATACCCAAGCCTAAGGCCTGCATTCAGCCGGTCGGTTAACCCGTAATTAAACGCGATTTTAAACAGGTAGTAATTCTGCAAGAGCACATTGGCAGCTGTCCTGGAATAATTGCCCGTAAGAAAAGCAGTATATTCAGAGCCAGAGACAAAAAGATCCACGGGGTGTATAAAAAGGCTGTACGGCTCAATCATGTTCTGGCTTGCGTTACCTGCGCCTTTATCAAGGCTCGTGATATCCTTGAGGTACTCCAGTTCCACAAGAAACTGCCCCTGACTCAAAAGCCTCTTGGTCAGTTGTGAAAATTCATCATCATTGACTTTTTTGTCATGATCATAAAGATAGGTCAGGTTGAGGCTGGGCTGGGTATTAAAATAGGATAATTCTCTTGTTGGATAATTCGTAAAAGCTCCTGTCGTCTGCCTGGTAAAATAATCCAGCCTCTGTTCGGCAAAGTTAAGGCCTGAAGTTATCCTGCATTCAACAAATTCTTGAGGCCGGTAACGCAAACTCAAGGGGACCTGAAAGTTCCTGTTAATTTTATAAGCGCCATTCAACCAGTTCGTGCCGGCTGCCACGGTCTCTCTGTATTCGTGATGGTATTTGAAGGGGGTGGTATAGATGAGGCCTGTTTCTAATTCCAGCGCTCTTTGGAGGCCGTAACCAAATGTCAATCCCGGTGAAAAATGTTGGTCTAGCCGTTGATAGAAATTCGTAAAAGTAGAGCTCACATAGTTGTAGGCATTCATGCGCAAAACGCCTTTTCTATACCGCATTCTGGCTTCCACCAGGAGCTGATTCAAGGCCAGGAGCGGCCGGGTCAGCAAAGCGAGGCTTGTGCTTTCTTCTTCCTGGCTTTTTTCAGACAGGTATCTGGCTCCGGCTGAAAAATCTTCGTAATGAGCGCGGATATAACTGAAATAATTGGCAGCTCCCGGATAGGTAAAGGCCCGCCAATCATCTTTCTGGGTCTTTTCCTGGATATCAAGATAATACTCGACGGGCTCGCGTCTTAGGCGTATGCCAAGGATATAATCCCTGAAATAATTGATATCGTATTCCTGGATAGCGGATAGAGCGCCGGCCGTGTCATAAATGGAGCGGCCATACGTGGTAGGGATGGCCTCCCGGCTTCCCAGTGACAGTTCCATATCGTCAACCAGAGTAAAATCTAAAAGGTTCTCAATGAGCCAAAAGGAAGGTCGCGAGGCAAAATCTCCGTAGATAGGGGCGGCGTGCCGGCCCTTTTCCTCCATCCTGAAATAGTCGAAACCTGTCTCGTAAAGGATATTCCCTTTCTTGAGGAGGGCTCCGTAGATGTCATCCAGATTTGCAGCGCGGCAGGGCTGAGGCAGAAAGATAAACACAAGGCATAAAACCAACAAAAAAGGACATCCCTTTTTAAAGAGCTGTCCTCTCACAATCCGAGATTTTCGCATGCTGCTATTCTACTTCGAATCGCAGCAATTTGCAACCTAAAAAACCGGGACCAAAAAACGGGGTCAGACCCCTTCAGGGGTCTGACCCCGTTTGTCCCCCTTTGTGTTATTTCAACGACTTAAGGAACTTATAGTAGTCGCTGTCCGTCGTCAGGATGAGGGTAGATTTATCATCAATGGTATCCCTGTAGGTCTCCATCGTCTTCAGGAAGGAATAAAATTCAGGGTCCTGGCTGTAAGCTCCCGCATAGATATTGATGGCTTCGGCATCCGCCTTACCGGTAAGGATCTGCGCCTGGCGGTACGCCTCAGAGGTGATCTGTTTTAACTCCTTGGCCACCTGGCCCTGGATCTCCGCGGATTTCCCCTGGCCTTCGGAGCGATATTTCTCCGCGGCGCGCTTGCGCTCGGCGATCATGCGGTCATAGACTTTATTGCGCACGTCATCTATGTAGTTGATACGTTTGATACGCACGTCTATAATCTCAATCCCGTATTGAGGAGCCAGGGGCTTGGCCTTCTCTACGATGGCGCGCGTCAGCTTATGCCGTCCTACCACAATGCGCTCAAGTGCTTCCTCCGTAACGATCACATCCTCTCCCTCTTCCTCTGCCTCTAAGATACGGTTGGTATTTCTTACGGTTTCAACCAGAAGATGGCTGGTTATAGCGTCTCTGGTCGCGGAATTGATAATATCATCCAGCCGGCTTTGGGCGCCGACCTCGTTACCCATGGACTGCAAGTACTTCAGGGCATCGATTATTTTCCAGCGTGCCGTGGTATCCACCCAGATATATTTCTTATCCTTAGTGGGGATCTGGTTGGGTTCTCCGTCCCAGTCCAGAAGCCTCTTTTCAAAATAGTGCGCCTGCTGGATAAAAGGCGTTTTAAAATGCAATCCGGCTGACGTAAGCGGCTCACCCACGGGCCTACCGAATTGGGTGATCACCACCTGCTGTGTCTCATCAATGATATACAGCGCTCCGCTGACAAAGGCCAGCAAGATCAGTGTGGCGAAGGCGATAACGATTCCTGTGAAGGTTCCCCATTTACCTTTCATCTTTATTCGCCCCCTTTCTGGCCGATCTTAAGCAACGGTAGAATCGAAGATTCTCTTGGATCAAGAATATACTTCTCTTTGGCCTTAGGAAGGACATAGGTCAATGTCTCCAGATACAACCTCTTTTTGGTGATTTCAGGCGCTTTCTTATACTCGGCGAGCGTGGCAAGGAATCTCTCGGATTCTCCTTTGGCCCGGTTCACCTTATCCAGGGCATACCCTTCAGCTTCGCGGATCGTCTTTTCCGCTGTCCCTCTGGCTTTGGGGATGACTTTGTTGTAAGCCTCCCACGCCTGGTTGATCAATTGCTCTTTTTCCTGTTTAGCCTCGTTCACCTCATTAAAGGCAGGCTTGACTTTTTCAGGAGGATTGACGTCCAACAGTTTCACCGTCACAATGTGCACCCCTGTCTGATAATTATCCAAAATCTTCTGCATCTCCTGCTGGGCCAGATCGTCGATCTCTTCCCTCTTTGTGGTCAAGACCGAATCTACACTATAATCCCCCACAAAGCGGCGCATCACGACCTCTGAGATATCCCGGATGTTATCCTGCGGGTCCCGCACGGCAAAAAGCAATTTGACCGGGTCTTTTATCTTGAATTGCACGATCCAGCGCACATCCAGAATATTCAGGTCTCCGGTCAGCATCAGAGACTCCTCCGCGTAACTACCGGAATACGCCCGGCGCTGGCCAGGGGTAACACTACGGGTCCCAAATTCCTCCTTAAATATCTTCTCGACTTTTATGGGAGTGACCCTGTCCACGCCAAAGGGGATCTTCGCGTGCAAACCGGGTGTACTCTGGCCGAGGTATTTACCGAACCTCTGGATGACACCCACCTCATCCGGGCCAATGGAGTAGATAACTCCCCTTAAGCCTATGAGGACAAAAAAACCCAGAGCGATCCAGGGAAACGCCCTCCTGTACCTGCCGAATTTCTTCTTTCCTACATCGATAATCTCTTCGGGGGTGGGAACATTCTGCCAATCCATCTTTCCGCCGCTCCTTTCTTTGCAAAACAAAAGCCGCCCACACTACCGATGGCGGCCCGACCATCCAAAAACCTTCGGAAAACTCTCCGAACCCTTACCT
>JAZDOJ010000014.1:0-8931 GCA_043798795.1 Candidatus Omnitrophota bacterium | reverse complement strand
ATCAAGTAGAAGCGCAAATCTGTGGGTATACGGCATTATAAGCCAAGTTATGCAAGAACAACAACCAGAGGTTATGCCAAGACATGTAACAATTTTCAGAGAACCCCAATACGAAAGCGTACAATTATCTTGACAACACTTCCGTCCTCTTTCGTTTGTATTCTTCTTCTTTTTTTGATATAATAAATATAAGTTTAAAAAATATTTAAAACATCATCTCTAATTAAATTAGAGAATATATAAAGCATAAGTTGGAAAGGAGAAGATTATGGCTATTTTGTTGCCCGAATTACCCTACTCAAAAGATGCCTTAGTGCCGTATATCAGCGCGAGAACCTTTGAATTCCATTATGGTAAACACCACGCTGCCTATGTCGAAAAGTTGAACAGTCTTATCGAAGGAACAGAATTCTCCAAAGATGCGCTTGAGACTATCGTTAAGAAAACCGCAAAAGATACCTCAAGAGTGGCCATTTTCAATAACGCCGCCCAGGTCTGGAATCACGCTTTTTACTGGCAATGCATGAAAAAAAGCGGCGGAGGTACACCTAAGGGAAATATTGCGGACAGACTCAAGGCCGATTTCGGCAGTTATGAAAAATTTGCGGAGGAACTTAAGAATGCGGGGTTAACCCAGTTTGGAAGCGGCTGGGCATGGCTTGTTGTGAAAGAGGGTAAATTAACAATAATGAAGGCAGCTAATGCGGACACGCCCATCGCACACGGATTAACGCCATTACTTACAGTTGATGTCTGGGAACATGCCTACTATCTTGATTACCAGAACAAAAGAGCTGATTATTTGGATGTTTTTATCAAGAACTTGATAGATTGGGATTTCGTGAATTCTCTTACGGCTTAGCTCTATCCTTCTCGATGACGCTATCCCGAAATAAATCCACCTATCATATCCTGTTTGTGCTTTTTTTATCTCCGGTTTTTGCGTGCTGATCTACCAGGTGGTGTGGCTGCGCATGGCATTCGCCACGTTCGGCGTGATCACGCCCATCCTTTCCGTGGTGATATCGGTGTTTATGCTCGGCTTAGGTCTAGGCTCATGGCTGGGAGGAGAATACATCGAGCGCCTCAGCGATGCGACCGGGCAGCAGCCGATTCTGTTCTATGGCCTGGCGGAATTCTTTATCGGCGTGGGTGGCATCGTCATCCCCTTGATATTCTCAGCCGCTCAAGCGCTGCTTTTACGCGCGGGAAACCTCGATTCTTCCAGATACCTTCTGCTTTCAGCTGTCTTGCTGGGGATATCTCTTTTTCCGTTCTGCCTTTTCATGGGCACGACCTTTCCGTTCGTAGCCTCCTTTATTAAAAGATTCGACAAGCCGCAAAAAACCTCGTTCAGCTACCTGTATCTGGCTAATGTGCTCGGCGCGATGACAGGGGTAATAGCTGCGGCGTATTTCCTCATCGAGTGGAACAAAGACAGGACACTGGGGGAACTCTATGGTATCATGCTACGAAGAGAGATACCGCTTAAGGCAATCGTCCTGCCCTACTTTAAATTTTCCATCACGGATGACAGGCCTTTTAATGAATACTTTTATGTGCGCGACCTTTTAAGAGCCTGGGCTGTGCAGACAGGCGGGCTCGTGATAAAGCAAAACTGAGTCATTCTAAAGGAATTATTATGCTGCAGTTCATCACAGATGGGTTGACCTATTCGCTGTTACGGTTGGATCCTGCCTCGCGAGCAGGCCAGATCTTAAACTTCTTTATTTACGATTCCGTAAAGATCATCCTGCTTTTGTTCTTCATGATCTTCTTTCTCGGGTTCCTGCGCACCTTTCTCCCCCAGCACAAGATTAAGGAGTGGATCATTCAGAAGAAGGGCCTGGGTTATTTGTTCGCGTCGCTTTTTGGCGCCGTGACACCTTTCTGTTCCTGTTCCTCCATCCCTATCTTCATCGGTTTCTTGAAGTCCGGGATCCCTTTAGGGGTGACATTTTCATTTCTTATCACGTCCCCGCTCATCAACGAGTATCTGTTCGTTTTGATGCTGGGGTTCTTCGGATGGAAGATAACGCTTGCCTATTGTATAAGCGGGTTGATGATCGGTATCCTGGCCGGTATCATTCTTGGCAGGATGAATCTGGAAAGATGCCTGGAAAAAGATATGGTCGAGCCACAAGAGGAGAAAGCCGAGGAGCTTAAATTTTCTGGAATGAAACAGAGGGCTGCGTTCGGCGTCCGTGAGGCAAAAAGCATTGTGAAAAAACTTTGGGTGCTGATACTGGCCAGCGTAGGCTTAGGGGCCTTGATACACAATTATGTGCCTCAAGAGGCGATTCAGTCGGTCATGGCAAAGACAGGGGTGTTCTCCGTGCCTATAGCCGTCCTCCTTGGCGTGCCGATGTATGGCAGCTGTGCCGCTATCGTTCCTATCGCCGTTGTGCTGTTTCAAAAGGGCCTTCCTTTAGGCACGGTTCTGGCGTTTATGATGGCTGTCTCGGCCTTGAGTTTACCGGAGGCGGTCCTGTTGAAAAGGGCGATGAAATTGAAATTAGTTGTTTTATTCTTCGGGATAACAGCCTTTGGCATCCTCTTGACAGGTTACCTGTTTAATCTGCTGCAGATTTTCCTTCTATGAAAAGCAAAGTTTTTTTTATTCCCGTAAGTGAAACAGATGCAATCGCGCTCATAGCAGAGAAGCTTAAAAAGCTCCTCACAGAAAGCCGGATTCTGGATTGTCTCTCTGCCCGGGACCGGGTTGCGGTGAAGATCCATTTCGGAGAGGAGGCCAACACCGGTTTCATCAGGCCTGAATATGCAAGAGTGGTTTGCGATGCCATTTCGCTTAAAGGAGCCAAAGCCTTCCTGGCAGAGACCAATACTCTTTATAAAGGTAAGCGTACGAATTCAAAGGAGCACCTGGCCCTGGCTGCTTCGCACGGGTTCACCCAGGAGGCCGTCGGCGCTGAAATCGTTATCCCCGATGATTCTCTCGAGGGAAACACCATGGATGTGCCCATCCACAAGAAATTTATCCAGGACGCCTTACTGGTGCGGTTCTTCGTGGAGGCAGATGCCGTCATCGGCCTCAATCATTTCAAAGGTCATCTTATGACCGGTTTCGGAGGCGCCCTGAAGAATCTTGGCATGGGTTGCGCCAGCAGAAAAGGCAAACTGATGCAGCATTCGGATATTTGTCCTGTCGTTTATATCAGGAAATGCACGGGTTGCGGGGAGTGCGAAAAGGCCTGCCCCGTGAATGCCATCAGCCTTAAGAATAAAAAAGCTGTTATTGACGGCTCAAAGTGCATTGGCTGCGCCACCTGTATTGCTGTCTGTCCTTTTACGGCGATAGATGTACCGTGGGCATCAGGGGAGGGGACTATGCCTGAGAAGATGGTGGAGTTCGCCTTTGCGGTGATGAAAGGGAAAAAAGAGAAATCCGCGTTTTTTGATTTTGCCATTAAGATCACCAAGGAGTGCGATTGCCTGGCCAAGGATGACCCCCGCGTGTCCCCGGATATAGGCATATTGGCATCTGTGGATCCGGTAAGCGTTGATAAGGCGAGTTTTGACCTGGTTACTGGGGCGTGCGGCAGGGATATCTTTAGAGAGCTTCATCCGGAGCGCGACAGCAGCAGGCAGCTGCGTTATGCCCACGAATTAGGCCTGGGTAACCTCGATTACGACCTCATCACCCTCTCTCTTTAAAAATCCACCCTTAGCGGTTCCTGTTGCGAATACCCATTATTCCGTCAGGCGTTCCTGATGAAGGTGCGCTTCAGGGAATCTTTAAGTTTACCTGTCTTTTTTTCCCTCAAGATGACGCTCAGGATGAGGCGGGGCATCATAAGGAAAAAAAACAATATTTCTTTAAAGGTAAGGAACTTCGTCACAAAAATGTTCTTCCAGAGTATCTTTATGTAACGGGAGGGCGTGTAAAAAGAGAATTTGATCTGCCGGCCTATTTTCTTCAGATCGGCGTGGCTGTAGGTATCGGAATAGAGTTCTCCTCTTTCGGTGACGTGATACCCCGGGGTTCTTTCTGCCAGCTCTCTCAGGGGAGAGAATTTTTCGATCCTCAATTTATTGATCGCGATGGAATCCACTCCAATTTCTTTGGCGAAGGATGCGATATAAAGCATTTCTTCCTTGGTCTCGCCGATGTTCCCGCAGATGAAGTAGCCGTTATAAAAAATAGGATACTTCTTGAGTACCGCAAAGGATTTTCTTATCGTTTCCTGGTTAAAGCCCTTGTTAAGTTGTTTCAAAATCCAGTCATGGGGGGATTCAATCCCTATGAGAAGCGCCTTGAATCCTACCTTGATCATCTTTTCTAATAGCTGCGGGTATCGGGCGATGTCGAGCCTGGCCTGGGCGATGAAACGTTTCTTTATCCCGCGTTCGATAAGGAGATCGCAGATTTTTTCTGCCCTCTTCGGGTCAGCAAAGAAATCATCGTCGCTTAAGAGCACCACCCTTGCCAAAAGGCCCTGAATTTCATTCACCACGGAATCGACGCTACGCGGGGAATAGTTTCTTTTCTGGCCCAGGGGATTTAAACTGAAGGTGCAGAATTTGCAGTTGAACGGGCAGCCGCGGGCGCTCAACACCGTATCAAAGGTTATACTCGCCACTTTTATGCCGTTTACGGAAAGGGCATATTCATTGTGCCTTAAGGATCTGTCAGGGGCTTCCAGCGTGTCGATATCCGCGAGGGGACGGTTTGGGTTGTGGACAATCCGGTCGCCTTGTCGGTAAGAAATACCCAGGATATCTTTGAGTGGCCTATCTTTTAATATCTCCCGTATCGTTTCTTCACCTTCGCCCCTGACAATGATATCAATGGCAGGGCAGTCCCTGAAAAGTTCAACGACCTTTTCCGTCGCCTTATAACCGCCGACCACTAAGGGTAAGTTTTCTGGCATATGGTTCAACAGGGCGCAGATTTCTTCAAGCTGGCGGTCCCAGTTGATGCTGACGCAGATGATATCGACGGAATCAGGGATCCGGAAATCCCTTTCGTGGCGCAGGTCCAGGAGGGTGATTTTCTCCGCGTAACCTTTGGCGCTTGTCGCCACGTATTCCAGGCCGGTCGCCGGGAAAAGCATCATGGCGTTTGTGGCGCTGCTTTCCGTATAAGGGTTGAGGAATAAGGCGTGCTTGTACCGGATCATACCCCCCTTTTTTAAAACGTTTCTAATCTTGAAGCTAAAACGTTTCTAATTTTGTGCTCAAAACTGCTTTCCACCTGAAGCTAAAGCGCCTCTAAACTTTAAAGCCGAAACTAAATATAGCACCAAATAAGGATCCAGGCAACAACAAAACCTGCCGATGGAGGCATCTCTACCTGCGAGGAGATAAAATTCGCTTGGATTTTTGCCTTAAACGTATATAATAGTAATATGATATTGCTTAATAGGGAAAACATGAGCAAAGACAGAAAAAGATTCAGGCTGAGGATCATTATCCCGGCGTATCCAGCGTTTAACATCTATTCTTACATCGCTAATAAGACGACGGCCTTGGGGCCGGTATGTGTTGCCAGTGCTGCGAATGAGATGGAAGGCTGGGATGTTGAGGTTATTGATGAAAACAATCTTCGTAGATACGGTCCCAGAAGCGATTTCGTAGGAGCGGACCATGAATTCTTGCAAAGCTTAAGGCCGGCGGATGTTGTCGGATTCTACGGGGGGCTGACAAGCACCATCCCCAGACTTTACGAACTGGCGCGCTTTTATAAAAATAAGGGGGTTGTGACCATCGCGGGGGGTCAGCATTTTATCGAAGACAATATAGCCGAGGCATTGAATTCCTGCGTTGACTATGTGGTGATAGGCGAAGGAGAAGAAACCATTAAAGAGCTTCTGCGAGCCGTAGAAGGAAAGCAAGATATCCGTGTCATCAAAGGTATTGTTTATCTTGATAATGGAAAGCCCTTTTTTACTCCCAAAAGAGAACCACAAACTGATTTTAACAAGCTGCCTTTAGCGGATTTTTCCCTAGTGCGTTATGCCAAGATTAAAATTTTCCCCGTTGAAAGGATACGGGGGTGCGGCATGGATTGCGAGTTTTGCACGGTGAAGGGAAAGCCCCGCCAGGCTCCGCCCGAAAGGCTTCTTGAACAAATCAGTCTTCTTTTTGAGACGAATGATGCCAGGCATTTTTTCGTTGTCGATGATCTTTTCGGACAAGAACGGGATGAAACCATAAGGTTCTGTCAGATGCTTCGGGATTATCAGAAAAATACAGGGAGAAGGCTGGACGTGACCGTCCAGATAAGACTGGATAAAGCCAAGGACTCCCAGCTTCTTTCGGCGATGCGCCAGGCAGGTATTAATACGTTGGCCATCGGCTTTGAGTCGCCTATCGAAGAAGAGTTAGAGGCGATGAATAAACATCTCAAGCCCGATGATATGCTGTCTCTCACAAAGATATTTCATAAATTCGGATTTTTGATACACGGCATGTTCATCTTCGGTTATCCTATGAAGGAAGGCGAGGATTTTAAAATGTCCGCAAGGGAGCGTATCAAGCGTTTTAAGAGCTTTATCAGGAAGGCGAAGATCGACACCATCCAGATTCTGCTGGCAGGGCCTCTTCCCGGGACAGAATTAAGGCGCAGGCTTGCCAGGCAAAACAGGCTTTACCCGGTTCAGGATGTCGGTTGGGAATATTATGACGGAAACTTCCCCCTGTTTCAACCGGACGCGCCCCTGACGGCCGAGGACATGCAGTCTTCCAGCCAGAAGATCATGGGGAAATTTTACCAATTCAAGTACATGTTCAAGATAGTTTTGAATATTTTTTCCTTCCCCGCCATGATTTTTTTCCTGCATAATATCAAATCGGGATGGAGGAGATGGTACCGGCCCTGGCGCAATGACCTGATCCGTTTTGCCGGCTGGATCATCATGAAGAGATGGGCAACGCAATTTAATAAGGATAAGTTCCCTGAAAGGCTGCAAAAGGCAAGAGAGCATCTGAAAGGGCGTCCGTAAACTTAAGTTGACAAATGAGGGATTTCATGGTAATATACTCGTCGTAGTAAATATTAGAGATTAGTAACTTATGACCGAAAGGTGTGACTTGCTAACCTTTCGGTTTTTTTATTCGATCCTTATTTACTACAAATTCTTAGGAAAGGAGGTCATGAAAAATGGCAAGAGGAAAAGTAAAATGGTTTAGTGACCAGAAAGGGTATGGATTTATTACTCCCGAATCCGGAGATGATGTTTTTGTGCATCACAAATCTATCGAAGGCGAAGGTTTTAAGTCCTTGGCCGAAGGTCAGGAAGTAGAATTTGATATCGAAAAAGGCCCTAAAGGCTATCAGGCCGTAAAAGTTACCAAGATATAGCCAGGAATAACCAGCTCTGCGAAGGCAGGGCTGATTATTGAGATTCATTAAAGGAGGATGTATTATGCATACCGGAAAGATCAAGAAAGTCGTACGCGAAAGAGGATTTGGTTTTATCAGCGACACCGATGGAAGAGAAGTCTTTTTCCATCAGAGCGGGCTGGTAGACACGCCGTTTGATTCTTTGAAAGAAGAGCAGAAAGTGGAATTTGAGATTGAAAATTCCCCCAAAGGCCCCCGCGCTATCAATGTGCATGTCCTGCAGGAATAAGCAGAGAAGTGCCTTTTTTCATCTCAGAGGAAAGCCGGGTGTATGAAAAAAGTCAAGACTTCTTATAAAGGCAGGAAATGCAAATTTCGCTGCTGCAAGCATATCTTAAGCATCTATAATCATGAAGCGTATTGCCATGTCCACTTGGGTCAAATGGCTCAGGAACAAAAGCCGAAGGTTTCTAAAAAACGATGACGTCTAAGACGGCGCCGAGGGGCGTTCCCCTTCAAGGGGATAATCCAGCGGACAGAAGTTTCTATGGGATGGGCATTGCGCCGAAGATCCTCGATATCCTCGAACACATAAAGTTCAAAGTCCCCACACCCATTCAGTTTAAGGCCATCCCGCTTGCCATCGAAGGCAAAGATGTTATCGGTATTGCCCAGACCGGCACGGGCAAAACCCATGCCTTTGCTATTCCTATGTGTCAGCGCCTTGTCAAGATGAAGGGAGAGGGTCTGGTTCTGGCGCCTACGCGCGAACTGGCTATTCAGATCCATGAGGCTTTTGAGGAGTTCGCCCATTCTTTCGGGATGAAGACCGCCTGCCTTATCGGTGGGGCTCCGATGAACGGACAGGTTCAAGCCTTACGTAAGAATCCCCGCATCGTGATTGCCACCCCTGGCAGGCTTCTGGACCATATGAGCCATTGGAATTTCCTGACGGAGGAAGTGGTGATGCTTGTGTTGGATGAAGCAGACCGTATGCTGGATATGGGTTTTGCCCCGCAGATCACAAAGATCTTGAAATTCCTTCCGAAAGACAGGCAGACCATGCTTTTTTCCGCAACCATTCCCAAAGAGATCATGGAGATCGCGGCCAAGTATATGAAGCTACCTGTTTCTGTTGAGATCGCCCCTTCTGGGACGACGGTAGAAAGCGTGACCCAGGAGTTATTCATCGTCAAGAAGGAAGCGAAGATGCGGCTCCTCAGTAAGATTCTCGCGCAATATCACGGCTCCGTGCTTTTATTCTCCCGCACCAAGCATCATGCGCATAAGATCAAGAGGTCCGTCCGTGATATGGGACATAGCGCGGCAGAGATCCATTCTAACCGAACCTTAAGTCAGCGCCGCGAAGCGCTTGAAGGTTTTAAATCAGGCAGGTACAGGGTGCTCGTCGCCACCGACATCGCAGCCCGGGGCATTGATGTGACCGGCATAGAGCTGGTGGTGAATTTTGATCTTCCGGAAGATGCGGAAAATTACGTGCATCGGATTGGCCGCACGGCGAGGGCCGGGTGCCGGGGCCATGCGATCTCCTTTGCCACGCCCGAGCAAAGTTGTAATGTCCGGGATATTGAAAAGCTGATCCGATCGACCCTGCCCGTATCCAG
>JAZDOJ010000005.1:0-10097 GCA_043798795.1 Candidatus Omnitrophota bacterium | reverse complement strand
TGGCCTCTCTACAAAAAGCCCTCTTAGCCAAAGACGAGCAGCTTCTCTCTCTGCAAGCGAACGCCCGCACCAAAGATGAGCAGATCGCCACTCTACAAGAGAAGATAAGCTCCAAGGATATCCAGTTTCAGGTACAAGCCGAAGAAATTAAGGCCAAGGAAGGCCAGCTCCAGGCCAGCCAAGAAGCAATTGTTTCATTGCAAGCGAACGCCCGCACCAAAGATGAGCAGACCGCCACTCTACAAGAGAAGATATTCTCCAAAGACACCCAGCTGCGGGCCCAAACCATAGAAGTAAAGATTCAAGAAGATCAGCTTAAAAATAGGCAAGAAGCTATTGCCTCTCTACAAAAAGCCCTCTTAGCCAAAGACGAGCAGCTTCCCTCTCTGCAAGAGAAGGTCCGCGCCAAGGAAGAGCAGATCACTTCTCTACAGGAGAAGATATTCTCCAAAGACACCCATCTGCGGGCCCAAGCCGCAGAAATTAAGGCCAAGGAAGGCCAGCTCCAGGCCAGCCAAGAGGCTATTACTTCATTGCGAGGTCAGATAAACTCCAAAGACACCCATCTGCAGGCTCAAGCCGCAGAAGTTAAAACCAAGGAAGACCAGCTCCGGGCTAAACAAGAGTCTATTGCCTCTTTGCAGGGGATCATAGACGTCAGGGATGAGCATATCGCCTCTCTTAATGAACAGGTCCAAGCGAAAGATGCCCATATCCACTCCAAGCTGACAGAGATCATATCCAAAGAAGAAGCCATAAAGACCCTGGAGGAGACCATTAAGTCTAAGGGCGAGGAGATCCGCGCCAGAGACACAGCGATTATTCAAAAAGAAAATGAGCTGCAGAAAATTTACAATTCAGAGTGTTACCGGCTCCTCGTGAAGCCGCTCCTGTGGCCCCTTTTGTCTTTTGCCAAGAAAGGAACAAGGCCGATTACAGATTTTCTTAATACCAAAGTCGATTTTACCCTATCACCGAAACGAAAACAAAAGAAAGGCAAGAAAAAAAGTCAGGAAGACGTGTACATTGCGCAATTCTCTGCCAAGAATGCAACCGTTTTACCGTTACAAGAAAATGAATACTTCATAAAATTGATGAATAATGGCTTTGAAGAAAAAATCGTAAGATTGATTATAGATATCTGGCCTGACAAAGCCCGCTCCCACCCTCATAGGCATTTCGCCTACTTTGTCATCATGGTAACGGTTAAGCCAAGGAATGTAAGTTTCATTAAATTCATTTACGACTGGGACAAAAACGCAGCTTGTTTTATCAATAACGAAAAAACAGAGATGCTTGATTCTTGGAGAGGCACCTTGAATAACCCTGAGTTTTATGCCCTTATAGCACTCCTCCAGGACTTAAACGATAATATATTCGAAGAACTAACGATTCTTCAAAAGAAACCCTAGCGCTATGAGAGTCCTGCATATTATTCATAGATATCCTCCGGCTATCGGAGGCTCTGAGAAGTGGTGTGGAGATTTGTGCCGCTACTTGGCCAAGCAAGGAATCATCACAGAAGTGGCAACCATCAATTTGGATAATATAGAAGCGTTTTTCAAGTGGCTGCCGGATGAAAGGTTCTCCATTTTCGGCCAGTATGATTATGACCAGGGGGTCTTTATCAGAAGATACAAATTGTGGAGTTTTGCGTATAAGGCCCTGGGTGTCAAGATGGCGTGTTTTTTGCTTTATGTCCTGGGCCTGGAACATACGGAGATCGGGGACATATTTCAGCACAGCCCTCATTCCTTTGAGATGTATTTTAAATTAGCCTCCGAGGTCAAAAAAGCCGACATTGTGCACCTGCACACCTTGCCTTACTTTCACAATATCGTTGGCTTTGAGCTGGCAAAGATCTTTAAGAAGAAGGTCGTCATAACGCCTCATTTCCATCCGGGGCACGAGCATTACGAGAAAAAGAGGTTTTACAACATGATGAAGAGATGCGACGCTGTCATCGCGGTCAGCGCTTTCGAAAAAAACCATCTGGCAGCGGGAGGAGTCCCTGAGAGCAAGATCTTCATTACGGGAAATGCTATCGATAGAGAAATCCTTGTAACGAAAGAGGAGTCCGAGAGCTACAAGAATAAACTGATGGCTGAAAACGACATCAGCGAAAACGCGAAAAAGATCATCTTTGTCGGAAGAAAGCAGAGAAGCAAAGGCATTGTGCATGTGATGGAGGCTGCCCGTGAGCTGGCGAAAGAGGTTGAAGAACAGGTTTGTCTCTTTCTGGTCGGCCCTGCCAATCAAGAATTCCCTGGGATAGATTCCCTCTTGGATAAACCTGCAAACTTGAAGATCATTGATTTTGGCATTGTCTCCGAAAAGGAGAAGGAGCATCTGTTACAGATCTCAGATGTGCTGGCGTTGCCATCAAAATTTGAAGCTTTCGGCATCGTTTTTCTGGAGGCCTGGAAATTCAGCAAGCCGGTTATAGGCTCGGATCAAGGTCCTATCCCCGATGTGATAAAAGGCGCCGGTTTACAAGCACGATATGGAGATGTCAACGATATAAAAGAGAAACTGAAGCGGATCTTGTTTGACAGCAAGCTGGCAAAAGAATTAGGGGAAGCGGGTCGGGAGAAACTCGACAAAGAGTTTTCTGTTGAGGGGATCGGCAGTATAGTTTTAAACACTTACCATAAAGTAAGAAAATCCAAGAAACGCCTGCTCCTCGTCGCTAATGCGTTCCCTCCGTATGGCGGCGTGAGCGGCTCTGGGATTGTTGCTTATCAACAAGGCAGAATTCTAAAGAATTTGGGCTTTGATATCAAGGTCTTTGCAGGTACGCGCATTGAAAGAAGAGAACATTACCGGGCAAGAAGAGAAAAGCGGCCCTTTGATACCCTGCGCGTCAATTTGCACGATATTGATTTTGATTATAACTTTGTGGACTATGGGAAACACCGGTTAAAAGCTGAGTTTAAAAAATTCGTATGCGAGTGCGCTCCGGATATCATCCATTTTCATAACGCCTATGCCTTGGGGGCCGGCGTCTTTGATGTTTGCCGGGACTTGCGCATCCCTTCTGTCGTGACCTTACACGATTATAATTTTATCTGTTATAAGAATATACTTGTAACAGATCAACAAGAAATTTGTGAAAAGAAAGGCTTAGAGTGCCAGTATTGTTATGAGAGGCCTTTTCATCGCGACGAATATGTAATAACGCTTGCAGAAAGAAACAGATTCCTTATGGAGTATTTACACTTGCCGCAGCTGGTGGTTTCTCCCAGCCGCTACTTGATAGAACGATTCATCGCTTGCGGGCTCCCCCCTGAAAAGTGTGCCGTTATCAATAATGGCATTGACCTGTCCAGATTTAATCATGTAAAGAAACCCGCTTCCAGAAAGATTCGTTTTACTTTTATCGGGCAGGTGATTGACCATAAAGGCGTTGATAAACTTCTGCATTGCGTATCGCTCCTTAGGCCTGAAGAAAGAAGAAAAGCGTTTTTCCTCATCGTTGGCTTCGGAGACAAGCTGTATAGTGGGCTTTGCAGGAGGATTGCCAGAGAGGCACGCCTTACAGGCATCGTTAAATTCACGGGCGGCGTAGAAAACGCCCAGATCCCCCGGATATTAAGCCAAACAGATGCGCTTATCGTGCCCTCCCTCTGGCCTGAAAATTCCCCTGTTACGATTATGGAGGCCTTGGCTTCAGGGACTCCGGTTCTGGCTTCTGATGTCGGCGGGATCCCGGAGTTGATTCAGGATGGCGTCAACGGTTACTTGCATGCCTTTAATGATGATGAGGCTTTATTAGCCAATATCAGAAAGCTGATTGAACAACCGGAAACAATCAAAAGAATGAAACCGGCCTGTCTTGCCAAAGCGCAGGAATACGAACTGTCAAAACAGGTCAAAGAGATCGCCAGGCATTATCATCGCCTCATCATCTAGAATTCTTCAATAAATTATGATTGAGAGCCTTTCCGTCGTCTTTCCTATGTTTAATGAGAGGGAGTGTGTCGGCAAGACCGTCAGCGCTACCTTAGCGGTTCTCAAGGACGTTACGCAGGATTACGAGATCATCATCGTGGATGATGCCTCTACGGACGGCTCAGCTGCCATTGTTGAAGGACTCGCAAGGGAAAACTCACATATCAAAGTCATTCATCATGCCAGCAACAGAACTCTGGGAGGAGCTCTCAAAACAGGGTTTGCCGCTTCCACTAAGGCGTATGTCCTGTATTCTGATGTAGACATGCCTTTTGATTTTAAAGAAATAAAAAAAGCGGTACAGGTTTTGCTTGGGGAGAGCGCGGATGTGGTTTCAGCGTTCCGCTTGAATAGAGGCGTTGATGGTTTCACAAGAACGGTCTATTCCGCCGCGTATAACATTATGGTCAAGGCGCTGTTCGGCCTTAAAATCAGGGATGTTAATTTCTCCTTTAAATTAATTAAACGAGAGGCACTTAAGACTTTGGATTTGACTTCAGAGGGCTCATTTATTAATGCGGAATTGTTTGTGCGTTTTTCCTTAAACAACGCGAAAATCGTTCAATTCGGGACTTATTATCTACCACGTCGCCAAGGCATTTCCAAGCTTTCCTCTTTACCGGTGATTGTGAAGATCCTTCAGGAGATGCTCCTTTTTAAATGCCGTCTACAAAGGGGCCTAAAGGAGTCTTAATGTCATCAAAGATTATTTTCATAAATCCTCCTTTGACGATCCGGCAGTGCTATGGCACTCTGTCCAGCACGGGTGCTTCTGAGCCGCCTTTGGGCCTGGCGTATCTTGGCGCCGTCACAAGAGGAATGGGGATACGGACAATCCTTATTGATGCTTGCGCCCTCAGGTTAAGTCTTGAGGAGTCTTTGCAGTCTGTCATCAAAGAGCAGCCGGATTTTGTGGGATTGACCCTGACGACCATGTCCGTGGGGGTTGCTTCGAGGCTTGCCGAGGGCATCAAGAACGTACTTAAACGATGCACCCTTATTGTAGGCGGTCCGCATTTGAGTTCTTTACCGCAACAGACTCTTCAGGACAACCCTTCCTTTGATGTAGGGGTTGTGGGAGAAGGGGAGAGGACCCTTGAAGAATTGCTTCGTGCGTTGGAGAGCGGGGATGAGCTTTCAGGCATCAGGGGGATCGTCTTTCGTAAAGAGGGCCAGGTGTTCGTTAATAGCCCGAGGGAACGGATCCAGGACCTGGATAGTTTGCCTTTTCCAGCTTTCGACCTTCTGCCGCAACCGAACAGGTATTACAGGCCTACAACGCAAAGTATCCTGCGCTTGCCCAGTATTTCTTTGGTGACCTCGCGGGGCTGCATGGGCAAATGCCTTTTCTGCGACCGCAAGACATTTGGAAACGAAATCAGGCTTCACAGCGCTTCTTATATCGTGGAGATGATAGAGCGCCTCCAGAAGGATTTTGGCATCAAGGGAATCATGTTTGAGGAAGATAATTTTATGCTTTTTCACAAAAGGCTGGCTGAGTTTGCAGAATTGATCAGGAAACGAAGGCTCAAGATAGCCTGGTCAGCGCTAAGCAGGGTGGATACGATTAATGATGAGAAATTGCGCCTGGCGAGTTCATGCGGGTGCTGGCAGATTCTCTACGGGATTGAAAGCGGCTCGCAAAAGATTCTCGATTTTTTTAAAAAGGAGATCACGAACGGTCAGATAGAAGAGGCCGTGCGCCTTACGAAAAAACGGGGTATTTATGTCAAAGGTTTTTTTATGATCGGCAACCCCCAGGAATCCCTAAAGACTCTGCGAGAAACACAAGAAATGATCATGCGGCTCCCCTTGGACGATGTCTCCGTCACTTTTTTTACTCCGTATCCTGGAGCGGATATCTGGCCGAGCATCCTGCAACACGGCCGATTGGGGGGAGATTGGGAAGACTACACGTGTTTCCACCCCGTATTCATTCCCTTCGGCCTTACAAAAGAAATCCTGGTGAAGGCGCAAAAGGGCATCTGGCAAAGTTTTTATTCCAGGCCACGGATTATCGCTTCTTATGTGAGGCGGTTGCGTTCTTTTTCTCTCCTCAAGGAATTCTATAGGAGCTGGCATCTGCTTTCAGGATATGTGCGCCGGTCAGCTATCAGAAAAACCCTTATTGTGACTGCCGAGGACTTCGGCTTAAATTCCGGGATAAATCAAGGGATTGAAAGGCTTATCATGAAAGGGATGATCAGGGGAGTTTCGCTCGTTTCGACAGGGGAGGCTTTTTTTGAAGCTGCCAAGATTGCAAAAAATGCGCCGATGCTTGAAGTAGGGGTCCATCTGTGCCTGCTTGAGACGGGGCCTGTGCTGGCCCGTGAAGAGGTGAGCACGTTGCTTGGGAAAACAGGCAGATTTGAAAATAAATTTTTACGATTCCTTTTGCGTTATATGGCTGGTCGAATAAGGGCAGAGCACATCTTCAGAGAACTCGCCGCCCAGATTGAAAAAGTGCGGCAGGAAGGATTCGAGATTACGTATTTGAATGGCCATCAGCATATCCATATGCTTCCAGGTATTTTTCAGGTGACTTTAGAGCTTGCCAAGAAATACGACATTCCATTCGTGAGGCTTCCTTTAGTTCCGCTTGACTTCAGGTTCTTCTTCAAGAAAGTTCCGTGGCACCGTAAGGTGGGCCAATTAGCCTTAAATTTTTTAAGCAGCATCTATAGGAAGAAGCTGGAAAAGAACGGCCTTTTTTATAGCGATTATTCGTACGGTTTCATGGAAAGCGGCCTTTTGTCGCTTGAGCATTTAAAGGATATATTTCTTTCTTTGAGGCAGGGGCAATCAGAGTTGTTTTGCCATCCTGCTGAAGAAAATAAGAGCTTGCAGAAGCGGTTTGGGCACTGGAAGTATCATTGGCAGGAAGAATCGCAGGCCTTAGATTCTCAGGAGGTTAAAAAAATGATGGATTCTCTTGAGATCAGGCTTTCGACTTTCAGGCAGAACGAACAACAGAACCAGAACCAAGATATGATTTTAATGGATGTATAGATATATTCTCAAGGCCTATAAAAAGTCAAATCTTGGCACAAGGCTCCACGTATTTTTGAGGTTTAAGACTTGCCCGTTTCTTGAAATTGAAGCCTACGTTCCCAAGAGCGGTTTCATTATAGATTTCGGTTGCGGCCACGGAGTCTTCAGCCATATTCTTACAAAGAAGTCCTCCTTAAGGCAAGTCATTGCCTACGATACCTCTTCTTATAAAATCAGGGAAGCCAAAAAGAGCCTTATGCCGCAGGAAAAGGTAACCTTCTCGCAAGTGTTGCAGGAAGGCGCCGTGCGTCAGGCTGATTCTATCGTGATGTTGGATGTGGCCTGTTATCTTTCGGATTCTGAAAGAGAAAAACTGCTTAAAAATCTTTATGCAGAGTTAAAAAAAGGAGCCATGCTTATCATCAAAGACGTATGCCGGGAGCTTTCCTGGAAATATGCCTGGGTTTACCTCCAGGAATTGATTATCGTCAAGCTGTTAAAGTTAACCGAAGCCAACCAGCTTAATTTCTACAAAGAAGAGACATTTTCCTCTTTACTCCGTAAGATCGGCTTTAGCGTTCAGGTGCTAAACCTGGATAAGGCGTATTGTTATCCCCATAAAGCGTTTATTTGCACTAAATAGTCCATACGGCATATGAGAAGCCAGGTTAAAGAATTTTTGTTGCGGGAAAAAGAGGTTTGCCTCGTTGCCTGTATTGTGGTTATTCACCTTCTGGTGAATTATCTCTGGTTAAAAGCGGACAATTTCCCGCTCTGGTTTGATTTCGGCGGGTACTATAAGAGAAGCATAGACCTTTTTTATGCCTCGCAAAAAGGATGGGTTGATTTTGTCCAGGCGCTGCAGGGCATCGGTCGTTACCAGGACGCCTATTTTCCTTATCGGCTCATCCTTCCCTTGTCTTCCTTGCCCTGGTATTATTTCTTTGGGTTAAGCGCCGATACGGCTGTTTTGAGTTCTTCACTATTTATGGCCATTGCCCTGTTCTCTACCTATGCGATCGCCTCAAAGCTCTTTGATAGATCAATAGGCGTATGGGCGGCTTTTATTTTGTCGACTTCCCCTGCCTTTTTCGCATATTACAGAAGGTATTTGCCCGATGCGGCGATTATTGCCCTGGTTGGATTGACGGTCTATTTCTTATTATGTTCTGATAATTTCCAAAGAAGGGGGTACAGCGCATTATTCGGGATGGGCCTGGGTTTGAGCATGATGACCAAAGAGCTATCCATCGTATTTATATTTGGCATCGTTAGCTACGTTCTCTATAAAGCTTTTTTTTATAGGTCTTTCCTTGATGCCGCAGGAAGAAAGAGGGCCCTGATAAATTTTACGATGGCCTTATGCCTGGCCGGAGCCCTTGCGTTTCCTCTCTTTTGGTTGCATAGGCAACGGATACTCTTAACCCTTTTTGGAGGCCCCTTTTCAAATGCAATGCGCCAAAAGTATGGTATGCCGGCTCCGTTCAGCCTCCAGGGCATGACGTATTATATCCACATGATGTTCCGTTTTGGTGTTTCGTCCCTCTATTCCGCATTTTTTATCCTGGGTCTCGGCCTGTATCTTAAGAGAAAAGCAGGCCACAAAGGGTTTCTCATCTTTTGGCTCCTCAGTTCTTACCTCTTCCTGACTTCAGTTCAAACAAAGGCATGGTACTACGGTATCTCTCTCTTAATCCCAATCGTCCTTATAATCTCGTATGGGGTGAACACCTTGTTTAAAAATAAAAAAGCCCGGTTTCTGCTTTTAGTTGTTGTGGTCATGGCGGGTATACAAAATCTCCTTTTTTATTCATTCCCGGTTTTCGGATTTTTGAAGCCTCCCTTTTCGAAGAATGAGTATGATGCGACTCTTCCGGTGAACGAAGATTGGAAGTTAGCAGAAATCATAGATTACATTAAAGACAATCTAGGGGATGCCCCAAGAAACGCCCTTGTCCACGTCGGGCCCAATCTCTATGCCTTTAGCCCTATGACGTTAGATTATGTGGCCGCAGAAAAAGAAGTAGGATTGCGATTTGCGGGTTCTCAATTAGCAATAGAGGAAGTCCTCGAATGCGATTTTGTCGTTCTCAAGAGCGGGAACGAACAGGGAATATTTTATTCTTTAGAGCAGGCGCAAATGACAAAAGATGCATTAATAGCAAGCAGCCGGTTTATTAAATTACAGAGAATATTTCTTCTTCCCGATGGGTCAGAAATAGAGATCTATAAGAAAATATCCTTATGAAATGAAAAAGAACATAACAGCCGCCTTAAAGAATTCCCCCTTTTTTAACGATAGATTATTCCTGATTCTGCTTCTTTCCGCTGCTTTTATCATACGAGTTGCTCTCTTCAGATACAGAAGCCTGCCGGAAGGGGATGGCTGCCATTATGTGAGCTTTGCCAAGGATTTCATGAGAGGGGATTTCTCCACCATCGGGACAGTTTGGTCCGTAGGCTGGTCTGGTTTGATTGCGCTCTTTAGCCTTATCTTTAAAACGGATGTGGAGCTGTCTGCGCGTCTGCTGAACGCCCTGTTCGGGACAGGCCTCATCGCCGTCTCCTATTTTCTTGCCAAAAGATTCTTTAATCAAAGGATAGCCCGCTACGCCGCCTTGCTCCTAACCGTTAATTTATACCTGATCAACTTTTCCACCTACTGTTTTACTGAGCCTCTCTATACCCTCCTCATCATGCTTACGGTGTTTTTAGGATGGGTGAGCCTGGAAAGACAAAAAAAGCGTTATTTCTTTTTACTCGGTGCTTGCCTGGGTTTTTTCTACACGATAAGAAACGAAGTCTTTGCCTTTATGCTTATTTTCTTACTGATGATCCTCTGGCGCGGCCCTAGAAAAGCTCCGGTGCGCATCTTATTCTTCCTTTTGGGGCTTGCCCTCTTTCTTCTGCCCCAGACCCTTTTTTACCGCCATCATTACGGCATATGGTCATTAGGAGACAAGGGGCCTATGAATTTTTTATTGGGTGAAGATGCAGATACTTACAGGGCCGAAGCCGAATTCACAGATGACTTTTCTGAGAACGTTTATCTTAAATCCGTATCTGATGAGATCCAGCGTAGCGGTCTCTTTGCCTATTTTTACAAGAACAAGTTCTTTGTCGACAGGCTGGCCCTTAACTACAAAAGGATCTTG
>JAZDOJ010000067.1:0-2601 GCA_043798795.1 Candidatus Omnitrophota bacterium | reverse complement strand
CCGTTACTAATATATGGATATATAATATATTATAATGCTTTAAAATATACTTGACAAACTGATATATCATATTATTATATAATATAATATAGTTTTATAGTCCAAGGAGGTCCCTCTTTGCCGCCAAAGATATTGATTGTTGACGATGAAGAAATTGTTTGTCAGTTACTGGTCCGCGCCTTGTCGGAAAGGGACTATGTTGTGGAATTCGTCGACTCCAGCCGAGCCGCCATCGAGAAAATCAAAAGGGATAACTTCAATCTTTTGATTACGGACTTAAAAATGCCCGTGGCAAGCGGTATTGAAATGCTGAAGGAAATAAAGGAATTCAATCCCTACATAGAGGTTATTATCGTTACCGGCTATCCCACTATAGAACTGGCCGTGGAGGCCATTAAAATAGGAGCCTTTGATTTTGTCTGTAAACCTTTTGACTTGCAGGAAATACAGCTAACGGTAGAAAGGTGTCTTGAGAAGCAGAAATTCAGTATCAATTATTTTCAATTAAGCGAACTGACGGCGCTTTTTGTGATGAGCAAGACCATGACCGCTTATACCGATTTTGACGCCCTTTTAGGCCAGGTCTTAAGTTCTTCCCTAGAGGTCGTAAGCGCGAAAGGTGGATCTCTTTTCCTGCTGGATGAGGAGAAAAAAGAATTGAGCTTAAAGGCCGCGCGCGGGTTAAACGAAGAGGCCTTGCGTAATAGCCGGATTAAACTCGGTGAGGGGATAATCGGGAGAGTAGCCCAGGGCGGTAATTCCGTTTTATTCACCAATATGGAAGATTATCCGGGTTCTGAGGCCGATACAGAGTCGCGATACGCGACCAAATCTTTCCTGTCCATTCCCCTGGTGAGCAAAAGCGTGTATCCACAGGGAAATGTTTTAGGCGTGATTAATATAAGGGAAAAGATTTCAGGTGAAAATTTTACCGAGAGAGATAAGACATTGCTTTCCGTATTATCGGGCCAGGCCGCCATAACCATTGAGAATTATAGGTTATATCGTCAATTGCAGGATAAGGTAGTCGTCTTGGAGAACACGATCAAGAAACTCGAGGAGACTCAGAACCAGCTGATACAGAGTGAAAAACTGGCTGCCGTAGGCCAGTTGGCTTTTGGCATCGCGCATGAAATCAGGAATCCGTTAGGAATCATTTTGCAGGGGTTAGAGTTTGTGCAAGGGAACATAAGCAGCACGGACGCGGAGAGCAAGGACGCCATCACCAAGATAAAGAAATCCATCGACAGGGCGAATAACATTATCATCGACCTTTTAAAATTCTCAAGGTCATCCAAAATAGAAATGGAGTCGGTGAATGTCCGCAGAATAATGGATGAAGTGACGTCCTTCATTCATAACGAAGCCGACTTGAATAAGGTGCAAATCATCAGGGATTACAAGGAGAGGGATGTCTGGATTAAGGCCGATCCCAATATGCTGCGCCAGGCATTTTTTAATCTTTGTATCAATGCGATTGATGCCATGCCGCAGGGGGGAGAGCTTTGTGTGAGGATCTCCTCGGTTCAGAAGGAGGGTGCAGAAGGCCAAGACGCCGTCATAGAAATTCAAGACACAGGCAGGGGCATCCCCGAAGAGTTATTGCCAGAGATTTTTAATCCCTTCTTTACGACGAAAGAGCCGGGAAAAGGAACCGGCCTCGGTTTGAGTATCGTGCATCTTATATTACAGCGGCATAAGGCCACGGTCGATGTGAAGAGCAAGGTGGATGAAGGCACAAAATTTACCATAAAGTTGGCCGCGGAAAAAGATCGGGTTGTCTTGGGCGATACGTTGTCTAAATCAACAGCCTTATAGTCGGATAAAATGGGCGCTAAAAAGAAAATACTCTTGATAGACGATGAAAAAGATTTTTGCCATTTTATGAGCAAAAATTTGGAAGGGACGGGAGAATTCTTTTGTCTCTATGCCACCGACCCGGACAGAGGCATAAAGTTAGCCAGAAGCGAAGTCCCCGACTTAATCCTGTTGGATATCCGGATGCCCAAAAAAGGAGGATTTAAGGTATTGGAAGTTCTTAAGCAAGATACAAAAACCATGTCTATCCCCGTTATTATGCTGACGGCCGTAGAAGATGAAGAGTCAAAGCTTAAGGCCGCAGAGCTCTATAATGAAGACTACGTGACCAAACCCGTGGGGTGGGAAGCCATTAGGGATAGGATAAATAAGGTTTTTGAAATCAGGGGGGGAAAGGTATCAAGATTATACCCCTTGGAAACGTCTTCGGATTGACGTTTTCCGTCTATCTGCCTCCTGCTGATACCTCGCCGCCCGGGGAATCAACGAGTCAAGGCAGGTAGGCACGGGGGGAGTTGTTGATGAGCAGAACAGGAGGGCCCATCCATGAATAATAAAAAAAAGATACTTCTTATCGATGACGAAGAGGATTTTTGTTTTTTTGTGAAGAAAAATTTGGAAAATACAGGAGAATTTGAAGTTATAACAGCCCCTGAGGGAAAAATTGGAATCGATTTAGCCAGGGAAGAAAAGCCCGATGCGATTTTGCTGGATATTGTAATGCCTAAGATGGACGGGACGGATGTCGCGGAGATCCTGGTGAATGATCCCAAGACAAAATAC